>NZ_JBKFBI010000043.1:0-39284 GCF_053346095.1 Methylobacterium sp. A52T
CAGTCCTGATCCTTCGCGTCCCTCACCCCAACCCTCTCCCGCACGGGAGAGGGGGCCTGGCGCGGCTGGCGAGACCGGGCTCGCCCTCCTTCCCGACCGTTGCAACAGGGTCGGATACGGCTCTAGCTTCCCCGCCCGACGACGACGTCGCTGCCCCGGCGACCGGCAGGCTCACCCCGACGATCCCATGCGGCCCCGCACGCCTCCCCTCTCCACGCTCAGGCTCTTCGAAGCGGCCGGCCGCCATCTCAGCTTCGCCCGCGCGGCGTCCGAACTGAACCTGACGCCGAGCGCCGTGAGCCACGGGATCGTCGGCCTCGAGAAGGCGCTGGGCGTCAAGCTGTTCGTCCGGGAGCCGGGCAGGCTGGCGCTGACGCGCGAGGGGGCCGAGTACCTGACCTACGTGTCCGAGGCGCTGTCCCTCATCCTGATCGGCACGCGCCGCCTGCCCACGCCGCGGTCCGGCAGGACCCTGGCCATCAGCTGCGCACCGACCCTGGCGACGCGGTGGCTGCTGCCCCGGCTCCCGGCCTTTCGCAGCCGCCACCCGCAGATCGCGATCCGGATCGACACCTCGCACCGGCAGGTCGGCTTCCCGATCGACGGCTTCGACTTCGCCCTCCGTCTCGGCCGGGTCCCGACTCCGCGCCACCGCAGCGTCCGCCTGTTCGAGGATTGGCTGCTCCCCGTCTGCAGCCCGGCCCAGCGCGGGGCCGTCACCGGGCCGGACGGCGCCCTCGACCTCCGGCGCGCGACGACGATCCACGTCACCTCCGCGACCGAGGACTGGCAGGCCTGGAGCGACGCGTCTGGGGCGGCGGAGCTGGCCTCGGCCGACACCCTGCACGTCGACACGTTCGCGATGGCGCTCCAGGCCGCGGCCGCGGGCCTCGGCGTCGCCCTCGGCCGGGGGGCGCTCATGGACCGGGAGCTGCGCGACGGTACGCTCGTCGGGGTCGGCCCCGCCGTCCCGGCGGCGACCTCCCACTGGCTCGTGAGCGCCGCGGGCGACGACGACCGGCCGGAGCCCGACCAGTTCCGGACCTGGCTGCTGGCGGAGGCGCGCCGGTTCGCGGCCGAGCAGAAGCGGCGCTTCTCGACCAGCGCCGCCTGAGGGTCCGACGGGACCGGGAGGGCGCGCCCCGTCCGTGAGCGCCGCTCACTGGCCGAGGAAATCTTCTCGTTTGTCGCGCCGGCCGCCGGCTGCGAGCGTCTCCGAAGGCGACAGCCAACGGAGGCCGCGATGGCAACGATCGGGCGGGCGCGCGCAGGGCGATGGGGCGGGTTGCCGGTGGTGCCGGTCGCGGTCGCGGCCGGCCTGGTTCTGAGCGGCGCGATGGGCATCCGGCAGACCTTCGGGCTGTTCCTCGGGCCCATCTCCCTCGAGACCGGCATCCCGGTGGCGACGACCGCCCTCGCCATCGCTCTGCACAACCTCGTCTGGGGCTTCGCGCAGCCCTTCGCGGGCGCGGCGGCGGACCGCTACGGGGCCGCGCCGGTCGTCGCCTTCGGCGCGCTGGTCTACGCGGGCGGCCTCGTCCTGACCGCGCTCGCGCCGACGGCGCCGACGCTGCTGCTCGGGCTGGGGCTGCTGGTCGGGATCGGGATCAGCTGCACCAGCTTCGGCGTCGTCCTGACCGCGGTCGGTCGCGCCTCCGCACCGGAGCGTCGCAGCGCGGCTCTGGGCCTCGCGAGCGCCGGCGGCTCGCTCGGCCAGGTGCTGCTCGTCCCGTTCGCGCAGTCCGTCACCGCGGTCGCGGGCGCGAGCGCGGGGCTCCTCGCGCTCGCGGCGATCATCGTCGCGCTCGCGCCGCTCGGTATCGCGCTCGACCGCGCGCCCCGCGCTGGCGTGCCCGACGGCTCTTCGGCGGCCGGCAGCCTGTCCGCGGCGCTCCTGCGGGCGTGGCGGCACCCGGGCTACCGGCTGCTGACGCTCGGCTTCTTCACCTGCGGCTTCCAGCTCGCCTTCATCGCGACGCACCTTCCGGGGTACCTCGCCCTCTGCCACATGCCGGCGGGCCTGGGCGCGACCGCGCTGGCGCTGATCGGGCTGTTCAACATGGCCGGGAGCTGGGGGTGCGGCTGGCTCGGCGGCCGGTACCGGCCGCAGCACGTCCTGGTCTGGCTCTACCTCATCCGCGCCGCCGCGATCGGCACCTTCCTCGTCGCGCCGAAATCCGAGGCTGTCGTCCTCGCATTCGCGGCCGTGATGGGCCTGACCTGGCTGGGCACGGTCCCGCTGACGAGCGGCCTGGTGGCGCGGGTCTTCGGGATCCGTCACCTCGGGACGCTGTTCGGGATCGTCTTCCTCAGCCACCAGATCGGCTCGTTCCTCGGGGCGTGGCTGGGGGGCGCGGTTCTGGAGGTCTCCGGATCCTACGATGCGGTCTGGTTCGCCACGGCCCTCGCGGGCCTGATCGCCGCGCTCCTCCACCTCCCGATCGACGATCGTCCGGTCCCGGCGGCCGCCGCCGAGGGGGTCCGATGACGCCCGGCCGCCACGCGCCGGCCGCGACCGCGGGTGTCGACGCGCGACCCGTGACGTTCGCCTGCCGCGACGGCTACCGGCTCCACGGCCACCTGTGGCGGCCGGCAGCGAGCCGACCGCCGGGCCGGGGCACGATCGTCGTCAATCCCGCGACCGGCGTCCGCGCGCGCTACTACCACGCCTACGCGCGGTTCCTGGCCGAGCGGGGCTTCGTCGTGCTGACCTACGATTACCGCGGGATCGGCGATTCGCGGCCCGCGCGCTTGCGGGGATCCGGCATCCGCTGGCGGGACTGGGGCGAGCTCGACTTCGACGCCGCGGTCCGGTGGATGCGGGAACGCGAGGCCGGGCCGCTCACGGTCGTCGGCCACAGCATCGGGGGCTTCCTCCCGGGCTTCGCCGAGGCCGCGGGCGCGGTGGACCGCATCCTCACCGTCGGCGCGCAATTCGCCTATCGCCGCGATTATCGCGCCCGCGACAGGCTCAGCATGATCGCGAAGTGGCACCTGCTGATGCCGTGCGTGACCGCCGCCGTCGGCTACTTTCCCGGCCGTCGGCTCGGATGGCTCGAGGATCTGCCGGCCGGCGTGGCCTACGAGTGGGCATTCCGCGGGCGGCGCATGGAGGCGAGCTACCCGGCCGCCGAGCGCCCCGCCCTCCTCGCCCGCTTCGCCGCCGTCCGCGCCCCGATCCTGGCGGTCGGTACACCGGACGACCCGTTCGGCACGCCGGCGGCGATCCGCCGGGGCCTCGGCTACTACGTGTCGAGCCCGCGCATCCAGGTCCAGCTGACCCCGTCCGCGATCGGCGCGGAGGCGCCCGGCCATTTCGGCCTGTTCCACGCGCTCCGGAGCGGCGGATTCTGGCCCGACACGCTGCGCTGGCTGAGCGACGGGCAGAATCCCTGGCCGGACTCCGTGATCGATCCGGGTCGCCCGATCCCCGCCTGACCGGGCGTATCGCGGCGGACCGCTTCGGACGCGGGCGCGTGGCGCTATCCCGCCCTGTGTCGCAGCTGCAGCGATCGCGCGATCTCCGAGCGCTTGGCGGCGTAACCCGGAGCCACCATCGGATAGTCTAGCGGCAGCCCGTACTTGGCCCGATACTCCTCCGGTGTCAGCCCGTAAGCGGTCAGGTGACGCTTGAGCGTCTTGTAGGACCTGCCGTCGATGAAGCTGATCAGGCCTTCGGCCTGGATGGACGCCCGGATCTCCCTCGCCGTGGCGGCGTCGGGCGTCGCGACCGCGCGCGCCGGTCCCGCGCTGATCTGGCTGAGCATCTCGTACGTACTGGCTAAAATCTCACAGAGTTGGACAGGGGAGACTGGATTCCGGATCACGTAGGCGCAGACGATCTTGATTGAATTTCTCAAGGACGAGTCAGAAATTTCTCCCGCGCCAACACCAACCTCAGGTAGCATACCTGCCATTCCTCCTCTGAATGCACCTTATGAGAGTTGTATATCAATTTTCGCATGTCAATCCTTCATCTTGATTGAACTTCAAAAAAGAACATTGTGACCGATATTCTACTTATAGAAACAAAAGCTGCAAATTTTCTCAACCAGAAAGGGGCTCCGTCCTCCCCGCGGCTCTGGGTACCGAACAGGCTGCTGGACTGGATCTGCGACACGTCCGTGGCGGCGACCTTGTCGGAAGCGGTCGCGCCGGTCCCGCGCGGGACGCCCACGGACGCGGATGGAAGCGCGATCGGCGGACTTCGCGCACGGCGGACGGTCGCCGACGACGCTGGCGCGACCGTTGCACCTCGGGTCCCAGGTCTGCGAAGAGCCCACCCGGCACGGGACCGGATGCGTGGCGCCGGATCGCGTCGAGAGAGGATCATGACGGATCAATCCGCACGGACACGGGCGACAGAGTCCGGACGCCGTCCATGAAGGCGGGAGACGAGGGCGATCGCGTCGGGGCGATCTGCCAGGCCCTGAGGCGGGCCATCGTGGAACGGGCGCTCGCCCCCGGCGACCGGCTGCCGGAGGACGCCCTCGGCGAGCGGTTCGGGGTGAGCCGCACCATCGCCCGGCAGGCGCTGCTGCGGCTGGCCGGCGAGGGCCTGGTCGATCTGCGCCGCAACCGCATCGCCGTCGTGGCGACGCCGAGCTGGGAAGAGGCGCGCGACACCTTCGACGTGCGCCTCGGCCTGGAGCGGCTCGTGGTCCGCCGCCTCGCCGGGCGGCTCAGCGCGGAGCAGCGTCAGGTCCTGCTGGACCAGATCGCGCGCGAGGAAGCCGCACGGGGCGGCCCCGAGGCGCTGTCGATCCGGCTCGCCACGGAGTTCCACCTGATGCTCGCCGAGATGACCGGCAGCGCCGTGCTGACCCGGTACGTCGCGGAACTCGGCTATCGCTGCGCCCTGATCCTGTCCCTCTACAGCCGCCCGCATTCCTCGGACTGCGCCGTGAGCGAGCACCGCGACATCGTCGCCGCCCTGGTCGCGGGCGATGCCGAGCGCGCCGCCGCGCTCATGGACCACCACCTCGACGCGGTCGCCGAGCGGGCGCGGATCGTGCCCCCGGCCCCGCGCGAGCGCGATCTGGCACGCCTGCTGGCGCCCTACGTCGCGGGCGGCGGGGCCTGAGCCCGCCGGGTCAGGCCGTGAGGCCGTGCTTGGTCAGCAGGCGCTCGGCGCTGTCGTTCCAGACCTCCATGCCGACGATCAGCCCGTCGCGCACGGTGAAGCGGTCGACGTAGCGGTTGCCCTCGAAGGGCGTGCCGTCCGGCCACGCGCCGTACAGGGTCCCGAGGCTGTAGACCGTGGTGACGCCGTCGCCCGGCACCACGTCCAGCCGCTCCATCCGCTTCTTCACCCAGGCGTAGCGGCCGGCATTGAAGGCCGTGACCTCGGACGGATGGGTGAACACCCGCGCGCCGGTGAACACGATCCGGGTGCCCGGCGCCATGTAGCGCGCGGCCGTCTCGGGATCGGGCACCATCGAGGCCTCGAGATAGGCGGTCACGTTGGCGGCGTCGCGCGCGGTCGCCGCGCTGTGGGTCACGTCGGTCATGCAGGCCTCCTGTCGGCCTAACGTGCCGCAAAAGCCCGGCCCGTGCATGCAGGAAGTGTATGCACTTTGACGCCAGATTGAGCACAGATTGCCTCCGAGGATACAGTCCCCGGTCTGTGCAGCGGCCGAAGCAGCCGAATCCTGATGGCATGGAGGTTGCGCAAAGCGGGCTGCGCCCCGCCCTCGGAGACACCCCATGGCCTCCTTCCTGCCCCCGACCCTACGCCGCTTCGCGATGACGACGAGCGCGCTGCTCGGCCTAGCCGTCTCGACCGCGCAGGCGGCCGACACCGTCAAGATCGGGCTCGTGACCGCCCTGAGCGGCCAGTCCGCGAAATCCGGCGAGGCGATCTCCCGCGGGATCGGTCTCGCGATCGACGAGATCAACGCCAAGGGCGGAGTCCTCGGGCGCCCCCTCGAACTCGTGGCCCGCGACGACGAGGCCAACCCGTCCAAGGGCGTGCTGGCGACCCGTGAGCTGATCCAGCGGGTCGGCGTCGTCGCGGTGGTCGGCGGCCTCGACACGCCGGTGTCGATGGCGATCGTGCCGATCGCCAACCAGATGAAGGTGCCGTTCATCGGCCCCTGGGCGGCCGGCACCGGCATCACCCGCAACGGCGCCGCCGACAACTACGCCTTCCGCGTCTCCGCGGTCGATGCCCTCGTCGACGAGGCGCTGGTCGCCTACGCGGTGAAGACCTACGGGGCGAAGAAGCCCGGCATGATCCTCGTCAACAACGCCTGGGGCGAGTCGAACCAGAAGGGCCTCAAGGACGCCCTGCAGGCGGCCAACCTTCCGGCGGCCGGCATCGAGAAGTACGAGGCCAACGACGTCGACATGGTGCCCCAGCTGTCCCGGCTGAAGGAGGCCGGGGCCGACGCGCTGTTCCTCGTCGGCAATGTCGGGCCCTCGGCCCAGGTGGTGAAGTCGCTCGACCGGATGGGCTGGTCGGTGCCGGTCGTCTCGCACTGGGGCCCGGCGGGCGGCCGTTTCGACGAGCTCGCCGGCCCGAGCGCCGGGAAGGTCCACTTCATCCAGACCTTCACCTTCGCGGGCAACGCGTCGCCGAAGGCGAGCGCGGTCCTCGACGCGCTCAAGGCCAAGTACCCGGCGATCAAGTCGATGGCCGACGTCACCCCCGCGGTCGGCATCGCCAACGCCTACGACGCGACCCACCTGCTGGCGCTCGCCATCCAGGCCGCCGGCTCCACCGATGGCCCGAAGGTCCGCGACGGCTTCTACAAGATCGGCACCTATCCGGGCCTGATCAAAACCTACGACAAGCCCTTCGCCCCCGGCCAGCACGACGCGCTCGGCCCGAACGACTACGTGTTCACCCGCTTCAAGGACGGTGAGATCGTCGCGGTGACCAACTGAGCCCGGCGATGCTGACCTCCATCCTCGTCAGCGGCCTCGGCCTCGGCAGCATGTACGGGCTCGTGGCCCTCGGCTTCCACGTGACCTACGCGGTGTCGGGGACCGTGAACTTCGCGCAGGGCAGCGTCGTCACCCTGGGCGCGGTCCTGGCCTACGCGCTCGGCGTCACCCTCGGCTGGCCGATGCCGGCCGCGATCGTCCTGGCGCTCGCCGGCTGCGCCCTGTTCGGCCTCGTGGTCGAGCGGGCGCTGGTCCGCCCGTTCGTGGCCCGCGGCTCGGACGCGTGGCTGCTCGCGACGGTGGCGGGCGGCATCGTCCTCGACAACACCGTGCTGTTCACCTTCGGCAAGGAGCCGCGCAGCCTGCCCTCGCCGCTGGCGACGAAGCCGGTGGAGATCCTCGGGACCGGCATCTACCCGCTGCAGCTCGTGATCCCGGTCGTCGGGATCGCGCTCGCCTTCGCGATCCGCACGGTGTTCCGGAAGACCGATCTCGGCCGCGTCCTGCTCGCCGTGGCACAGAACGCCGACGCCGCCCGCCTGATGGGGATCGACGTGCGCCGCACCGTGGCCTGCGCCTTCGCGCTCTCGGCGGTGCTGGCCGGCATCGCGGGCCTCCTGATCGCGCCGCTGTTCTCGGTCTCGGCCGAGCTCGGCACGCTGTTCGGCATCAAGGCCTTCGCGGTCGCGATCCTCGGCGGCATCGGCTCCGCCACCGGGGTGATCCTGGCGGGGCTGCTCTACGGCCTCGTCGAGGCCGGCGTCACCGCGACCCTGGGCTCGACCTACACGCAGCTCGTGGTGTTCTCGGTGATCATCCTGGCCCTCACCCTGCGCCCCGACGGCCTGCTCGGCCGCGCCGCGGTCAACAAGGTCTGACCCGATGCCGTACCTGCGCTCAGGCCCGGCGATGCGGCTCGGCATCGCCGGCCTCACCGCCGCCGCGCTCGGCCTCGTCGCGCTGACCGCCGGCTACAGCCATTTCGTGATCGCCCTCGTGGCGCTGACCACGGTGGCGGGCGTCGGCCTCAACGTGCTCCTGGGCCTGACCGGGCTGATCTCCTTCGGCCAGGCCGGCTTCTACGCGATCGGCGCCTACGCGAGCGCGATCCTGACGCTCCACGGCGTCAGCTTCTGGCTGGCGCTCCCGGCGGCGGCCCTGATCGCGGCGCTGGTCGGCGGGCTCGTGGCGGTGCCGGCGATGCGGGTGAAGGGCCCCTACCTCGCCATGCTGACGATCGCCTTCGGCTTCATCGTCGAGCACGGGCTGATCGAGGGCGGCGCGCTGACCGGCGGCCAGAACGGCCTCGTCGTCACCGACGCGCCGAGCCTCCTCGGCGAGCCGCTCTCGCCGGCCGGCCTCGCGGTGCTGGCGGTGCTCGCCGCCGGGGCGAGCCTCGCCGGGTTCGACCTCCTCGCCCGCAGCCGCCTCGGCCGGGCGATGCGCGCCGTGCGCGACGCCGACGTCGCCGCGGCGGCTCTGGGCTTCGACCCGGTCCGGGTGAAAACCCTGGCCTTCGCGATCTCCGCCGCCCTGACCGGCCTCGCGGGCGCGGTCCTGCCGCCGCTGATGCTGTTCATCGCGCCGAGCTCGTTCCCGTTCTCGCAGTCGATCCTGTTCGTCCTCTCGGTGATCGTCGGCGGCGCCGGAACGGTGCTCGGCCCGCTCCTCGGGGCCCTCGTCACCGTGCTGCTGCCGGAGGCGCTGTCGGGGCTCGCCGAGTACCGCCTGCTGTTCTTCGGCGTCGCGACCCTTGCGGTGCTGTGGCTGGTGCCTTCGGGACTGGTCGGCAGCCTCGCCCGGCTGCTGCCGCGGGGCCGCGACGCGTCGACTACCGGGGATGGCGGGGAGACGCCGCTCCCCGGCACGGCGGCGCGCGACGCCCTCGTCCTCGAGGGCGTCGGCATCCGCTTCGGCGGCATCACGGCGGCGGACGGCGTCGACCTCACGGCGCGGCCGGCAGCCGTCACCAGCGTGATCGGCCCGAACGGGGCCGGCAAGACCACCGTGCTCAACATGGTCTCGGGCTTCTACCGGCCGAGCGCCGGGGCGATCCGGCTGGGCGGGCGCGACCTCGCCGGGCGGCCGGCCCACGTCGTCGCCCGCGCCGGCATCGCGCGCACCTACCAGACCACGCGCCTGTTCGGCTCGCTGCCGGTGGCCGACAACGTCGCCCTCGGCCTCGCGCCGGGCCGGCTCTGGCGCCGCGCGCGGGCGCGGGACCGCGCGACGGCCGCCGCGCTCCTCGCCTTCGTCGGCTACCGCGGCGGCCTCGACCGCCCGGCCGCCGAGCTGCCCCACGTCGACCGGCGGCTCGTGGAGATCGCCCGGGCGCTCGCCGGCAGCCCCGCGGTGCTGCTCCTCGACGAGCCCGCCGCTGGCCTGTCGCGGGCCGACACCGACCGGCTGGCAGGGCTGATCCGCCGGATCGCCGACAGCGGCGTCGCGGTGGTGCTGGTCGAGCACGACATGCCGCTGGTGATGGGCATCTCCGACCACATCCTCGTCATGGATGCCGGCCGCCCGATCGCGCGCGGCACGCCCGCCGAGATCCGGCGCGACCCCGCGGTGCTGCGCGCCTATCTCGGGGGCGCCGACACCCCGGCCCGGCCGCGGAGCGCGCCGTGGCAGGGTCCGGCGGACGCCGTCCTCTCGGTCCTCGACCTGACCGCCGGCTACGGCGCCGCGCCCGTCCTCGACGGCGTCCATCTCGACGTGCGGCCCGGCGAGACCGTCGCGCTTCTGGGCGCGAACGGGGCCGGCAAGTCCACGGCCATGCGGGCCTTGGCGGGGCTGCTGCGCCCGGTCGCGGGCGCGATCGTGTTCGAGGACCGGCGCGTCGAGGCGCTGCCCGCCCACCGGATCGCCCGCGGCGGCCTCGTCCTGGTGCCGGAGGGGCGGCAGGTCTTCCCGGAGCTCACCGTCGTCGAGAACATCCGCCTCGGCGCCTTCGGGCGCGGGACGCCGATCGACCCGGCCGAGGTCGAGCGCCTGCTCGACCGGTTCCCGCGGCTGCGCGACCGGGCGGCAAGCCGGGCGGGCCTGCTCTCCGGCGGCGAGCAGCAGATGCTGGCGATCGCCCGCGGGTTGATGGCGCATCCGCGCATCCTGCTCCTCGACGAGCCGTCGCTCGGCCTCGCCCCGGCGATGATCAACGCCCTCTACGCCACCGTGGCCGAACTGCGCGACGAGGGCGTCACCATCCTGATCGTCGACCAGATGGCGGCGCTGGCCCTCACGGTCGCCGATCGCGGCTACGTGCTGGAGCAGGGCCGGGTCGTCGCGCGCGGAACCGCCGCGGAGCTGTCGGCGGACAAGGGGCTGGAAGCGGCCTATCTCGGTGCGGCGTAACGGGGGGCCCTGATGGACACGAATGCCGGACACGGCCGCTACGGCTACAGCGCCCTCCCCGACCGCCCGGTCTACGACTGGCCGGAGGGCAAGCGGCTGGCCGTCTATGTCGGGCTGAACCTCGAGACCTTCGCGTTCGGCGAGGGCCTCGGCGCCGAGCTGGCGCCGGGCGGCCCGCAGCCGGACGTGCTCAACTACGCGTGGCGCGACTGGGGCAACCGGGTCGGCGCCTGGCGGATCGCCGCGATGCTGGACGAACTGGCCATGCCCGCGAGCGTGCTCGTCAACAGCAACCTCTACCGGGACTGCCCCGGGCTGATCGAGGCGTTCCGGGCGCGGGGCGACGAGATCGTCGGCCACGGGCGGACCAACGCCGAGCGGCAGGGCACCCTCGACGAGGACGCCGAGCGGGCCCTGATCGCCGAGACGACGCGGGTGATCGCCGCGCGGGAGGGCCGCCCCCCCGCCGGCTGGCTCGGGCCCTGGATCTCGCAGTCGCGGGTGACGCCCGACCTGCTGGCCGAGGCCGGCTACCGCTACCTGCTCGACTGGGACCACGACGATCAGCCGACCTGGTTCAAGACCCGCGGCGGCGGCCGGATCCTGACGGTGCCCTACCCGCAGGAACTCAACGACATCCCCGCCATCGTGGCCCGCAAGGAGACGGGCCGCCAGTTCGCCGAAGCCATCGTCGACGCCTTCGAAGAAATGCTGGAGCAGTCTCGGAGCGCGCCGCTGGTGATGGGCATCGCGCTCCATCCCTACATCGTCGGGCGCCCGCACCGGCTGCGGCCCCTGCGGCGGGCACTCCGGCACATCGCCGACCGGCGCGACGCCATCTGGCTCACCACCGCGGGGGCGATCGCCGACCACGTCGTGGCGCGGGAGGCCGGACCGCGCTGACGCGGCCCTGACCCCGGCGAGCTCAGAGCACCTGCGACAGGAACCGGCGCGTGCGCTCGTCCCGGGCGGAGGCGAAGAAGGTCGCGGGCGGCCCGTGCTCGACGATCACCCCGCGGTCGGTGAAGTAGATGTGGTCGGCGACGTCGCGGGCGAAGTTCATCTCGTGCGTGACGAGCATGCAGGTCATGCCCTCCTCGGCGAGTTCCCGGATCGTCACCAGCACCTCCTTGACCGTCTCCGGGTCGAGGGCGGCGGTGACCTCGTCGAACAGCATCACGTCGGGCCGCATCGCCAGCGAGCGGGCGATGGCCACGCGCTGCTGCTGGCCGCCGGACAGCTCGCCCGGATAGGCGTTCTCCTTGCCGGCCAGCCGGACCTTGGCGAGGAGCGCCCGCGCCCGAGCCTCGACCTCGCGCTTCTCCTGCCCAAGGACGTGGATGGGGGCCATCATCACGTTCTGCAGCGCCGTCTTGTGCGGGAACAGGTTGTACTGCTGGAACACCATGCCGACCTTGCGGCGCAGCGCCAGCTTGTCGAGCCGCGGATCGGTCACCTCGATCCCCTCGACCTGGATCGAGCCCGCGCTCAAGGGCACCAGCGCGTTGACGCAGCGGATCAGCGTCGACTTGCCCGAGCCCGAGGGGCCGATGATGCAGACGACCTCGCCCTTGCGGACGTCGAAGCTGATCCCTTTCAGCACCTCGAACGTCCCGAAGGACTTGTGCACGTCGACGACCCGGACGATCGGCTGATCGGGGGTCCAGTTCGGGGACGGGGTGGCGGCCAGGGTCGCGCGCGTCATGGTCTCAGCGGGTCTCGAAGCGGCGTTCCAGGGCGGCGGTGAACCGGTCGATCGGGTAGCAGTAGAGGAAGAAGCACAGCAGCGCGAAGCCGTAGAGCGGCGCGAACAGCTCGGGGCGGCCGCCCTCGGCGGCGTGCACCTGCGCGGTCAGCGTCAGCATCTCGGTGACGCCGACGATGGAGGCCTGCACGGTCGCCATCGCGATGAGCGAGTAGACGTTCATCCAGGGCGGCAGCATGCGCTTCGCGCACTGAGGCAGGATGATCCGCCACATCGTCTGCCACCGAGTGAAGGCCAGCGACTCGGCGGCCTCCCACTGGGTGTTCGGCACCGAGCGCACCGCGCCGCGGACGATCTCGGCGACGTTGGCCATGACCGGCAGGCTGAAGCCGAAGGTCGCCTTCACCCAGTCGGGCAGCGGCACGCGGACGCCGAACACGGTGACCTGGAACGGCACGAGGAACATCACGAAGAACAGCAGCACCAGCCAGGGCACGTTGCGGAAGACCTGCGTGGCGCACCACGCGAGGCGGGGCAGGATCCGCCCCTCGGCGAGCATGGCCAGCCCGAGCCCGATGCCCGCCACCGTGCCGATCGCCATCGCCATCAGCGAGATCGCCACGTTGAAGGCGAAGCCCGTGAGCAGGAGGGGCGCCCACTTGATCACGACCTCCAGCGGCGACAGCGCGGCGGCCCCGCCCTGCGCCCAGGCCGGCAGGGCGACGAGGGCGAGCCCGGTGAGCAGCCAGAAATGGGCCGGGCGCAGGCGCGCCGCGGCGCGGTCCTTCGGGAGCGCGAAGGGCAGGAGGACCGGCAGGTCCCCCGGTCGCCCGCCCCGCGGATCGGCGGCGCTCATCGGCCGTATCCCGGGATGCGCAGGGCGCGTTCCCAGCGGTGCATGATCCAGACGAGCACGCCGACGAGGACCGCGTAGGTCGCGAGCAGTACCAGCATCATCTCCAGCACGTTCTGAGACTCGGACCAGATCTGCTTGACCGCGTACAGCGTCTCCGGGACCGCGATGGCGTAGGCCAGCGTGGTGGTCTTGAGGAGGTTGATCAGGTTGTTGTTGAGCGCCGGCAGGCAGACGCGCAGGGCCAGCGGCAGGACGACGTACCGGTAGGCCTTGAAGCGGGTGTAGCCCAGGGCCTCGGCGGCCTCGATCGTGGTCCGTGGCACCGCCTCGATGCCGGAGCGGAAGATCTCGACGTTGAACGCGCCCGCGAACAGCGACAGCGAGATGATCGCCCACTGGACATTGTTGAGGATCGGCGCGCGCAGGCCGTCGGCCGAGCGGATGTCCGGGAGCAGCGTCCCGAGGCCGAAGTAGAAGAAGAAGATCTGCACGAGCGGAGGCGTGTTCCGGAAGACCACCACGAAGCCGTTGACCAGCGCCCGCAGGACGCGCGACGGCCCGCTCTGCAGGAGCGCGCCGACGGCGCCGATGACGAGGCTCGCCAAGATCGTGCTGATCCCGAGGAGCAGCGTCATCCGCAGGCCGGCCACGTAGCGGTCCCAGTCGTAGGGATCGTAGAAGACCGTGAAGTTGAAGCCCGTGGTCTCGTAGAGCTGCTGGAACCACGCCTGGATCGTGGCGATCATCGCGGGCGATCGCCCGGCTTCGTCGTGCAGGCGCGCATCAGTTGGTCGCGTTCTTGTACTTCTCGTGCATCGCCTTCGAGTAAGCGGTCGGCTCGATGCCCCACTTCTTCTCCTCGTTGACGATGAAGCCGGTCTTCATCCAGTCCTTGGTGGCGTCCTCGACCGCGGCCTGGAGCGTGGTGTTGCCCTGCGCCACCGCCATCATCCACGGGGCGTCGAGGATGCCCTTGAGCGGCAGCGCGTAGTTGGCCTTCCAGTCGTCGTCGAGCAGCTTACCCTGCAGCATGCTCTGGTCGTAGACGTAGCCGATGCAGTTGCCCTGCTTGAGCGCGAAGAGCGGCTTCTCCGACCCGTCGAAGGCGACGATCTCCGCCCCGTAGGTCCGCGCGACGTCCTTGTTGTACCAGGCGCCCGAGGTGGCGCAGAGCGGCTTGCCCTTGAGCTGCGCCCAGTCGGTGATGCCGGACGACTTGGGCAGCAGGACGTTCACGAAGTCGGAATAGTAGTTCGGGTCGATCGCCTGCACCACGCGGCGGCGCTCCGGCTTGTCCGACAGGGTGGCGATCAGCAGATCGACCTTGCCCTGCTGCAGGAACTCGATCCGGTTGGCCGAGACGACCGGCACGAGCTCGAGTTTGACGCCGAGCCGCTTGGCGAGGTCGGCGGCGAGGTCGGGCTCCAGGCCGATGATCGACCCGCTCGGGTCACGGAAGCCGAACGGCTTGTAATCCGCCTTCACGCCGACGATCAGCGTCCCGCGCTTCTTGATCGCGTCGACGCCGTCGGCGGCGATGGCCCGGCCGGGCAGCGCGACGGTCGAGAACGCCGCGAGCGCGGCCAGCGCACCGGTGGTCAGAAGGGTGCGGACGGTGAGACGCATCGGATCTTTCCTGCTCGGGTCGACAGATCTTGGCATGGTTTCAAGCAATCCACGAGCCATTGGCCGGCGCATCAACTGAAACGTGCCAGAGCGAAGGGCTTGAGATCGACGGTGCTACCGGTCCCGGCCAGCTCCGCGGCGACGGCCTCGCCGATGCCGGCCGAGTGCTTGAAGCCGTGCCCCGAGCAGGCGGAGACGACGAGGACCCGCTCCATCGCGGGATGCCGGTCGATGATGAAGCCGCGGTCGGGGGTCACCGTGTAGACGCAGGCCGCGGCCTGGACGACCTTCGGGGTCGCGCCGGCGAGCCGGTTCGCGACGCGCAGCCGGTACATGTCGTCGGATTCAGACGGATCGACGCGGCGCTCCACCCCGTCGGCGCTGGTGGTGGTGCTGTACTGCTCCGTCGCGACCTTGATGGACCCGTCCAGCGGCGGGAAGCCGTAGAGGTATTCCGTGTCGCTCGTCCCGTACATCCAGATGAAGACCGGTGAATGCGGCCCGTAGGCGGTCTCGTCCGCGAGCGCGTACCAGTGCAGGAGCTGACGGCGGACGGTCAGGAGCCGGTCGAAGGGGCTCCCGAGTAGGGGGGCCGTCCAGGCGCCCGCGGCCACGACGGCGCGGTCGGCCAGGATGGTCCCCTCCGCCGTCTCGATGCGGACGCCGCTCCCGTCCTGCTGCAGCCCGACCACCGTGCAGTTGGTGCGGATCTCCGCGCCCGCGGCACCCGCGCGGCCGAGCTGCGCCGCGAGGCAGCGCTCCGGGAACACGTAGCCGCCGCCCGGCTCGTAATAGGCCTTCTCGTCGCCCGCGAGGTTCAGGAATTGCGGGAAGCGGCGGGTCACCTCCGCGCCTGTGAGCACCTCGTGGACGATGCCGGCGCCCTCCGCGGCGCTGATGGACCGGCCGACGAAATCCGGTTTGCCGTGATGCGAGGAGACGCCGTGGCCCGGGGCCATGACGAGCGCCCCGCAGTCGTTCAGCAGGGTCTCGCCCGTCTCGGCCTCCAGCTCGCGCCAGATGCGGTGCGAGGCGGTGACGAAGGGGACGTAGTCGGCGCCCTCACCGACCGCCTGCCGGGTGATCCGCGTCTCGCCGTGGCTCGACCCGAGCGCGTGGGGCGGCGCGAAGCGGTCGAGCCCGATGACCGCGGCGCCCCGCTTCGCCAGCTGGTAGAGCGCGGCGCTGCCCATCGCGCCGAGACCGAGCACGGCGACGTCGTAGCGGCGGCTCACGGCCGACACTCCCGCTGGCTTCCGGGACGGGCCGCCGCGGCGGCGCGGAACGGGGGAAGATCGGCAGGTCGAGGCATCCGGAAGCGATCTCGCGCGGCACGGGGTGACGGCCCACAGCATGATGGATGCCGAGGCGGGCGTTTGACTGTCACGGACGGTTTCCTGCACGTTTGAGCCATCGAGGGCGGAGGGCGCGTGGGAGATGGAGGCGGAGACCGGGGACCGGCCGCAGGAGATCGGCTTCATCCTCGTGCCCGGCTTCGCGCTGCTGTCCTTCGCTTCGGGGTGCGAGCCGTTCCGCGCGGCCAACGAACTCGCCGGGCGGCCGCTCTACCGCCTGCGCTACTTCGGCGAGTCGGAGGGCTCGGTGGCCGCCTCGTCGGGCGCCGAGATTCCCACCGAGGCGCTGCCGCGCCTGCGCGGCCACCTCCACACCCTCTTCGTCTGCGCGGGCGGCGAGCCGACCGGGTGGGACAGGCCCGAGATCCACGCGACCCTGCGGCGGATGGCCCGGCTCGGCGTCCGCATCGGCGGCATCTCGGGCGGTCCCTACCTGATGGCCGCGGCGGGCCTGCTGGCCGATCGCGCGTTCACGCTCCACTGGGAATATGCCGGCGCCACGGTCGAGACCTTCCCGGAAGCGCGCCTGAGCCGGGCGCGCTACGTCGCCGACGGCGATCGCCTGACCTGCGGCGGCGGCGTCGCGCCTCTGGAGATGGCCCACGCCCTGATCGCCGAACGCATGGGCGAGGCCTTCGCCCGACGCGTCTCCGACTGGTTCCTCCACACCGCCATCGGCGCCGCCGACGACCCGCAGCGGGCCTCCGCGGTCGAGCGCTACGGGATCCACCATCCGGCCCTCCTGGCGGTGCTGGAGACGATGGAGAAGACCGTGGAGGCGCCCCTCGGCCGCCTCGCCATGGCGCGCCTCGCGGCGATCAGTCCGCGCCACCTCGACCGGTTGTTCCTCGACAAGCTCGGGCTCAGCTTCACGGCCCAGTACAGAGCGATCCGCCTCGCCCACGGACGCCGCCTCCTGCGCCAGAGCCCGCTCAGGATCGGAGAGATCGCGACGGCCTGCGGATTCACGAGCGCGGCCCATTTCGCCCGCTGCTACCGGTCCCAGTTCGGCTGCAGCCCGTCCGCGGAGCGAGCGTGACGTCCGCCCCGGTCGCCCGAGCGGTCAGTCCCGCGCGTCCGGCATCGCCTTCGGGTCTGCGGGATCGTCCCGGCGCAGCGCGACGCCGCTGGTGCCCTGGGCCAGCATCGCCCGCAGCAGCTCCTCCATCTGCGCGGCGGCCGCCTCGACCGCTAGCCCGCCCTCCCGGATGTTCGAGATGCAGTTGCGCCGGGAATCGGGCAGCCCCGGCGCCGGGCCGAACGTGACGTAGCAGCCCAGGCTGTCGGAGGCCGACAGGCCCGGACGCTCCCCGATCAGAACCACGACGCAGCGCGCCCCGAGCCGCGCCCCGATCGGATCGCCGATCGCCACACGTCCCTGGCTCGCGACGACCACCGGCGCGAGGCGCCAACCGGCCCGCCGCACCCGCACTGCCAGCGCCGCCGCCGCCGGGACCGCGTTCAGCGCGACCGCCGTCGCCGACAGCCCGTCCGCGATCACGATCGCCACGTCGAAGCCCGGCCCGTGCCCGTCGAGCACCGACGCGGAGTCCGGATCGAGGGTGCGGCCCCGGTCCGGCCGGCGCAGGTACTCCGCCCGGTCGGCCACGGCGGAGCGGACCTCCACCGCGTCGAGGCCCTGCGCCCGCAGCCCTTCGCGGATCGCGGCCGCGTCGAGGGGCGTCCACACCGCCTCGCGGGCGCGGGCATGGTCGAGCCCGAAGGCGAGCGCCGCGCCGGTCGGCAGGCCGGCGCCGTGTGCGCCGAGCGCGATGCGCGCCTGGGTCAGCCCGCGGAGGTCGCGCAGCGTCGGGGGACCCGGACGGGCCGGCTCGCCGCTCATGCCGCCCGCCCGGGCAGGAGCCGGGACGCCTCGGCCAGGGCCGGGGGCAGCGCGCCCGCCGCGCTGGCCAGCCGGCCCTGCCCGTCCGTGATGCCCACGGCCCGCAGCCAGGCCTCGAATTCCGGGGCCGGACGGCGACCCAGTGTCTCGCGGGCGTAGACCGCGTCGTGGTGCGACAAGGACTGGTAGTTCAGCATCACGTCGTCCGCCCCCGGCACCGTGATGACGAAGTTGACCCCGGCCGCGCACAGCAGGGTCAGGAGCGCGTCCATGTCCTCGCCGTCCGCATCGGCGTGGTTGGTGTAGCAGACGTCCACGCCCATCGGCAGGCCGAGCAGCTTGCCGCAGAAGTGGTCCTCCAGCCCGGCGCGGACGATCTGCTTGCCGTCGTAGAGGTACTCGGGACCGATGAAGCCCACGACCGTGTTGACCAGCAGCGGGTCGAACTCCCGCGCCACCGCGTAGGCGCGCGCCTCCATGGTCTGCTGGTCGACGCCCCAGTGGGCGTCGGCCGAGAGCGCCGAGCCCTGGCCGGTCTCGAAGTACATGAGCTGCCCACCCTCCGGGCAGCGGCCGAGCGCGCGCGCCGCGTCCGAGGCCTCGCGCAGGACGGCGAGGTCGACGCCGAAGCCGGCATTGGCCTTCTGCGAGCCGGCCACCGACTGGAACACGAGGTCGACGGGCGCGCCGCGGGCCATGGCCTCGATCGCCACGGTGACGTGGCCGAGGCAGCAGTGCTGGGTCGGCACGTCGAGGCGCAGCCGCAGGGTCTCGAGCAGCTCGACGATGCGGATGTAGTCCGGGAGCGAATCGGTGGCCGGGTTGACGCCGATGACCGCGTCGCCCGAGCCCATCAGCAGTCCGTCGAGGGCCGAGATCAGGATGCCCTCGGACGAGTCGGTCGGGTGGTTGGGCTGGTTGCGGGTGGCGAGGCGCCCGGGCAGGCCGATGGTCGAGCGGAAGCGGGTCACCACCGGCCGCTTGGCGGCGACCGCGACGAGGTCCTGCAGGCGGCAGATCTTGGAGACCGCCGCGACCATCTCGGGCGTGAGGCCGGGCGCGAGGGCGGCCAGGGCGTCCGCGTCGGCGGCGGGCGCGAGCAGCCACTCGCGGAAGGCGCCGACCGTCAGGGATGAGACCGGCGCGAAGGCCGCCGGGTCGTGGCGGCGAGCGATCAGGTCGGAGACCTCGTCCTGGTCCGCGGGGATCAATTCCTCGGCCAGGAAGGTCTTGAGCGGCAGGTCGGCGAGGGCGATCTGCGCGGCCAGGCGCTCAACCGGCCCGTCGGCGCAGAGCCCGGCGAGCTGGTCGCCCGAGCGCTCCGGCGTGGCCTTGGCGAGCAGGCTGCGCAGGTCGGGGAAGGTGAAGCGTGTGCCTTCGATCGTCGTCGCGTAGGCCATGCGGGCGCTCCCGGCGCGCTGTCGGACGTCAGGGACCCCGATCCTGCAGGATGTCGGAGCCGCCGGGAAGCGGGGACGGCGCGGGCGCGGCCCGCCCTCAGGCCGGCAGCACGACCACCTTCGTCTTGACCGGCGTGCGCGCGTAGAGGTGGATCATGTCCTGGCTGAGCAGGCCGACGCAGCCGCTGGTGATGCCCGTGCCGATCGATTCGGCGTCGCTGCTGGCGTAGATCGTGTAGAGCGTGTAGGCGCCGTTCTGGTAGAGGTGCAGCGTGCGCGCGCCGAGCGGGTTGTCGAGGCCGCCGGGCATGCCGCGGGCGTATTTCGCGGCCTCGGGCTGGCGCCGGATCATCTCCTTGGGCGGGGTCCAGGTCGCCCACTCGGACTTGCGGCCGACATAGGCGTTCCCGTTCCACAGGAAGCCCTGGCGGCCGACATTGGCGCCGTAGCGGGTGGCGGTGCCGTCACCCTCGATGCGGTAGACGTAGTAGTTGGCGGGATCGACCACGATCGTGCCGGGCGCCTCCGACGAGGCGTACTGGACGGTCCGCCGGTAGTATTTCGGGTTGACCTTGCTGACGTCGACCGCCGGGATCGGGAACTTCTCGTTCGGCATCGGCCCGTAGGTCTTCGCCGCCTCGGCCATGAGCAGGGTGTCGGTCGTCCCGCACCCGCCGAGGGAGAGCGCGCCGATCCCGAGGGCCGAGCCGGCCAGGAACGACCGGCGGCTGAGAACGCCCGCCCCGCATCCGGGGCGCCCGCGCCCGTCGAGGCCGCCGGCCTCGCGATTGTCCGTCATCATCGCCCTGGACTTCCCTGTCCTGCAGCCCGGCGCGACCGCGCGGCGTGCCACCGCCGCGCGAACGGCCAAGCTTGAGAGTGCCGCGTGCCAGCGCGCGTGGCAAGCTTGTCTTTACAGAGTCGAGAGCGGCCGAAATGCGTCGCAAGTGTGGTGAGTCCTCGCGATCTCCGGACTTCGTCGCTGAACGACCGTGCTGACCGCGCCGGGTGTGCTTCGGACGTCCCAGGTGTCCCGGCGCGGGGCGAGGCCGGTCGGCGTCAGAACTGCACGCCGCGGGTCAGGCTGCCGTCGACCACGAGGTTGGTGCCGGTGATGAAGCTCGCGGCCGGGCTCGCCAGGAACACGGCGGCGCGGGCCACCTCCTCCGGCCGCGCCATCCGGCCGGTCGGGTTCAGCCGGAGCGCCTCGGCGAACAGCGCCGGGTTGCCGGTCTCGATCTGGTGCCAGACGCCGCCCGCGAAGTAGGTGTTGCCGGGCGAGACCGAGTTGGCGCGGATGTTCCGGGGCGCGAGCTGGAAGGCCAGCCCCTGCGCGTAGTGGATCAGCGCCGCCTTGAAGGCGCCGTAGGGACCGGCCGCGAAGTCGATCTCGCGCCCGGAGACGCTGGAGATGACGACGATCGCGCCGGCCTCGGAGCGCTCGAGGTACGGCATCGCCGCCTCGACCGCCGAGACGGTGCCCATCATGTCGACGGCGAAGCCGCTGCGCCACGCCGCCTCGTCGCTGCCGACCGCGAGGGCACTCACGTTCGGCACCACGATGTCGAGGCCGCCGAGCTCCTCCGCGGCCTCGGCGACCCAGCCGCGCAGGGCGGCGGAATCGGCGACGTCGACGGCGCGCCCGGTCGCCGCCACGCCCCTGGCGCCCAGGGCCGCCACCTTGGCGGCGACTTCCGCGGCGTTGCGGGCGCAGAGGGCGACCGCCGCCCCCTCGTCGGCCAGCAGGTCGACGATCGCCGCGCCGATCCCCTTGGTGCCGCCGGTCACCAGCGCCCGGCGGCCTCTGAGCCCGAGATCCATGCCGTCCTCCTCCGTCGCCGGTCAGGCGTGGGCGATCGCCTTCGTGATCGAGGCGCCGAGCGTGTATTTCGGATCGACCATGTTGCCGAGCCGCACGCGCCCGCACTGCGTGAGCAGCATGTAGGCGTCGATCTCGTCGAAGCCGAAATCGGCCGCGAGCCAGCGGACCAGCTCCCGGTAGGCGATCCGCGCGGCGTCCTCCATCGGCCGGGACGAGCCGATCGTCATGTAGAAGTCCTCGGTCTCGAGCCGCGGCCAGCGGAAGGTCCAGCCCTTGATCAGGTCGATCTGGACCGTCGTGTGGGTCGGGTGCTCCACCGCGACGCCGCAGAGCTCGCCGTCGCCCTGCGCGGCGTGGCAGTCGCCGAGGTAGAGGAGCGCGCCCTGGGTATTCACCGGCAGGTAGATTACCGCGCCGACGCCGACGTCCGGCAGATCCATGTTGCCGCCGTAATAGTCCGGCTGCAGCGAGGAGATCGCCTCGATCTCCGGCGAGGTGCCGATCGTGCCGATGAAGGGCTGGTAGGGCAGCGTGATCCGGTCGTTCCAGCGCACGCCGTTCTCGGCCGTGACCTCGAGCTTGCGCACCCGCTCGGGCAGGGACGGGTTGAGGAGCGCGGTGTCGGCGGTGGCGACGAGGCCGCCGAATTCCGGCATGATCAGCGTCGTGCCGCAGGGCTGCGGGCCGCGCGGCCGGATCGAGCGGATCGCCACCGCGAGGCAGTCGCCCTTCTGGGCGCCGTTGACGTAGATCGGCCCGTTCTGCGGGTTGAGGTAGGGGAAGTTCAGGATCTGCGTCGGGCTGTCGGTCTCGTGGCGGATCTTGCCCTCGAAGGCGTCGTGGGTCTCGACGGTGACGACGGCGCCGGGATCGACGGTCAGCACCGGCTCGGCGAAGGGCCCGTAGACGTAGTGGTAGCGGCCCTGCTCGGCCTCGGTGATCGTGTACTCCCGGCCGGGCTTGCCGCCGGCGACGCCCTTGCGGGCCATGATGGACTGGTCGAGCCACTGCATGGTCGTCTCTCCCTGGGTTGTCTGCCGTGTCGTCAGACGGCGAGGTGGCGCCGCACGAGGTCGCGGTCGTCGAGGTCCCGGGCCGTCAGCTCGGCGACGATCCGGCCCTTGTCCATGACGTAGCTGCGCTGGGCCATGGCGCGGATCAGGTCGAGGTTCTGCTCCACGAACACGATCGTCACCCCGGTGCGCTTGTTGAGATCGACCAGGGTTCGGCCGATCTGCTGCACCACCGAGGGCTGGATGCCCTCGGAGGGCTCGTCGAGCAGGATCAGCGCGGGCCCACCGACGAGGACGCGGCCGATGGCGAGCTGCTGCTGCTGCCCGCCCGAGAGCGTCCCCGCCCGCTGCCCGCGCCGCTCGCGCAGGATCGGGAACGGCCCGAAGGCGCGCTCGTAATCCGGCCGCTCGCCCTTCGGCAGCAGCGACGCGCCGACCGTCAGGTTGTCGGCGACGCTCATGCGCGGGAACACGTCGCGGCCCTGGGGCACGTAACCGATGCCGAGGCGGGCGCGCCGGTGGGCGGCGAGCCCCTCGACCGCCGCGCCCCGGAACGCGATCCCGCCCGCGGAGGCGGGCAAGAGCCCGACGAGGCTGCGCATCAGCGTCGACTTGCCGACGCCGTTGCGACCGATCACCGCCACGATCTCGCCGGGCCGGACCGCGAGGTCGACGCCCTGCAGCACGGGCTTGCCGCCGTAGCCGGCGCGCAGGCCGGTCGTCGCGAGGAGCGCTTCAGGCATCGGCGACGCTCCGCAGCGGCGGCGCGTCCGCCTCCCCGAGGTAGATCGCGGCGACCCGCTCGTCCGCGATGATCGCGTCGGTGGTGCCCTGGGCGAAGATGCGCCCGACATGGAGCACGGTCACCCGCTGGGCGATCTGCCGGACAAAGGCCATGTCGTGCTCGATGGCCAGCACGGCGACGCCGTCGCGGTTGAGCGCCTGCACCATCTCGCCGGTGGCGAAGGTCTCGTCCGGCGACATCCCGGCGGTGGGCTCGTCGAGAAGGAGCAGGCGCGGCTTGAGGCTGATCGCCATGCCGATCTCCAGCCACTGCTTCTGCCCGTGGCTGAGGTTGCCGGCCCGGTCGGAGGCCGCGGCGGCCAGGTTGAGGAAGGCGAGCAGCCTGCGGATCTCGGCGCCGAGCGAGGCGCCCTCGAGATGGTGCTGCAGGGCGATCTCCAGGTTGTGCGCCACCGACAGGCTCGGGAAGATGCCCGGCACCTGGAACTTGACGCTCATGCCCCGCCGGATCCGCGCGAAGGGCTTGAGCGCGGTGATATCCTCGCCGGCGTAGAGGATCTGCCCCCGCTCCGGCGCGTACTCGCCGAGCAGCAGGCGGAAGAAGGTGCTCTTGCCGGCTCCGTTCGGCCCGATCAGGCAGTGGATCTCCCCCGCCGCGAGGGCGAAGTTCACGTCGTTGGTGACGTGCAGCCCGCCGAAATGCTTGCTGAGATCGCGGGTCTCGAGGAGCGGGCTCATCGGCCCGCCTCCCGGCCGCGCAGGCGCCCGAGCCCGCGCATGGCCGCCACCACGAGGCCGTCGGGCGCGGCCAGCACCACCACGACGAGGAGCAGGCCCATCACCACCAGGGCGTACTGGCTGCCGTAGATCGTCAGCGCCTGGAAGCCGCCGAGGACCACGAGCGTGCCGATGAGCGTGGCCGTCAGGTCGCCGCGGCCGCCGACCGCGACCCAGATCACCGGCAGCGCGGCGGCGGTGAGGCCCATGCTGGAGGGCGTGATGTACTGGCCCCAGGCGGTGTAGAGGGTGCCGCTCAGCCCCGCGAGGGCCGAGCCGATCACGAAGGCGGCGAGCTGGTAGCGCCGCACGTCGTAGCCGAGCATCTCGGCCCGTTCCGGATTCTCGCGGATCGCCACCAGCACGTTGCCGAACCGGGCGTTCACCAGGATGCGCAGCGCGAGGTAGACGACGATCAGGAGGCCCAGGAGGCCGTAGTAGAGGGCGACGTCGGGAAACAGCACGACGTCGCCGTCGAGCCACGGCACGGTCAGGGGCGGCATGCCGCTCATGCCGTTGTAGCCGTTGAGCCGCGCCGCCCCGATCTTCCATTCGGGACCGGCGGTCTGCGCCATGAAGCGCTCCAGGGCGAGTGTCACCGACAGGGTGATGATGCCGAGGAACACCCCGCCGATCCGGCCGAAGAACAGGAAGTAGCCGAGGAGCGCCGCCATCACGGCCGAGAGCGCCACCGCCAGCACCAGGGCCGCCAGGGTGAAGCCGTAGGCCGCGCCGACATTGAGCGTGAGCACGCCGTAGGCGTAGCCGGAGAGGCCGAAGAAGGCGGTCTGGCCGAAGCTGAGCGCGCCGCCGTAGCCCCAGATCAGGCACAGGCCGAGCGCCATGAACACCCAGCAGAAGAAGTAGGCGGTGTTGCCGACCGTGTAGCCGTCCGCGAACCACGGGTAGGCCACGGCGGCGGCCACCGCGAGGGCGAAGACGGTCCAGAAGGCCGGGCCGCGCCCCAGGGTCTGCGGGCCCTCGAGGCGCCGGAGCAGGGTCATCGCCGAGGTCATCGCCGAGGTCATCGCCATGGCCTCAGGCCCGCTCGCGCAGGATCAGGCCCGAGATGCCCCGCGGCAGCACCCGGATCACCAGGATCACCGCGACGAGGAGGCCGATCTGGCCGAAGAGCTGGCCCTGCCACGTCGTGAGCAGCGCCCGCACCGTGCCCAGCACGAGCGCCGCCGGCGCCGTCCCGAGGAAGATGTCGGCGCCGCCGACCACCACGGTGACGAAGGCCTCCATGATGAAGGTCGTCCCCATGGTCGGCACGATGGTCATGGTCGGCGCGTAGAGCCCGCCCGCGAGGCCCGCCAGCGCCGCGCCGAGGCCGAAGGTCAGGGCGTAGACCGTGCGTGTGTCGACGCCGAGGGCCTCGGCCATGTGCGGCACCTGGATGGTGGCGCGGGCGAGCGTCCCGAAGCGGGTGGCATTGAAGGCGAGGTAGAGCCCGGCCAGCACCGCGACGGCGGCGACCATCAGCACCACGCGGTAGGTCGAGTAGGAGTAGCCGCCGACCGTGAAGCTGCCGAGCGGCGTGCCGATCCCCGGCATGCTGGAGCCCAGCAGGATCAGCGTGCCCTGCGTCGCCGCGAGGCTGATGCCCCAGGTCGCCACGATCGTGTCGAGGGGCCGCCCGTAGAGGTGGCGGATGACCAGGCGCTCCATCACCATGCCGACGGCCCCGGCCGCGAGCGCGCCGGCCAGGATCCCCAGCGGAAGCGGCAGCCCCGCCCGCGTGGTCGCCGCCGTGACGTAGGCGCCGCACATGATCAGCTCGCCGTGCGCGAGGTTGATCACGCCCATCATGCCGAACACCACCGCGAGGCCGCAGGCGGAGAGGACCAGGAACGAGAACGCGTCGCCGATCTGGTAGAGGAACGTGAAGGCGTGAGTCAGCAGATCCATCCGGAGGCCCGATCGTGATGGCTGTGGGCCGGAGCCTCGGCCCCGGCGATGTCGCATCGTCGCCGGCCCGGGGCCGCGGCGCGTAGGAATCCGTCCCGGCGGCTCAGGGCTTCGGCGGGTTGCTCGGCGTGTACTGCGCCATCGGATCCTTCTGCGTCAGGTCGCAGCCGGCCTTCCCGAGCCAGTAGGGCTGGATGTTGTCCCAGGTCTTCGGGAAGGAGATCGCGTGCTTCTCGTCGACCTTCGCGAGGTAGATCGTGTGGGAGGCGTGCTGGCTCTTCGGGTCGATGCAGACCTTGCCCTCCGGCGCGTCCACGCAGACGTCGCCCGCCGCGATGACCTTGCGCAGTTCGGCGCGCTTGGTCGAGCCGTTCGCCCGCTCCACCATCTGCTTGTAGAGGTAGACCGCGAGGTAGGAATTCTCGGCCTCCTGGTTCACGTACGGCTCGTTCGGGAACTTCGCCTTCCATTTGGCCAGGAACGCCTTGCTCGACGGGCTATCGACCTCCTCGATGTAGTTCGTGGTCACGTACATGTTGGCGAGGCTCGGCGGCTGGAAGCGCTTGTGCTCGTAGCCCTGGCCGATATTGACCGAGGAGCCCATCGGCACCTTCAGGTTCGCGGCCGCCGCCTGCTCGTAGTAGGAGGCCTGCGCCGTCCCGACGAGCAGCGTCATCAGGATGTCGGGCTTGGCCTTCTGGATGTTCTGGATCGTCTGCGAGAACTGCGACACGCCGAGGGGGATGAATTCTTCCCCGACCATCTCGCCGCCGTTCTCCTTGACGATGTTGCGCACCCACTCGGCCGAGATCTGACCGAAGTTGTAGTCGGCCGCGATCGTGTAGACCCGCTTGCCGAACTTCTCCATCATCCACGGGATCAGCGTGGAGAATTGCTGCTCCGGCACCGCGCCGGTGACGACCATGTGGCCGTCGCACACGCCGCCCTCGTACTGGTTGTTGTAGAACGCGAAGCCGTCGAGCTGGTCGACGATCGGCCGGTAGGCCTCGCGGGACGCGCTGGAGAAGCCCGCAAAGACGGCGTTGACCTTGTCGCGCTGGAGCACCCGGCGCATGAATTCCTGGTAGCGCGTGTTGTCGGACTGCGTGTCGTAGATCACGAGCTCCAGCTTGCGCCCGGCGATGCCGCCCGCGGCGTTGATCTCGTCCGCGGCGAGCTGGATGCCGTGGACCTTGCCGATGGTGGCGACCGCGAAGTCGCCGGATTGGTCCTCGAGGACACCGAGCTTGATCGGGTCGGCGGCGCGCGCCGCCGGGGCGGCCAGGGATGCGCCCGCGAGCAGGGCGGCCGCGAGGGCGGACAGGCGGGATCCGCGGGGCGTTCTCGTCATCGGGTCGTCCTCGTCTACGGGGTGGTGTGCGTGCTTCAGGATCGGGCCAGCCGCGGCGAGAGGGCCGGCGCGGCGACGGACGGACGGGCGCGGACCAGCGCTTCGCAGTAAGCTTCCAGGGGCTGCCGGGCGCGCATGGCGTCGCGCCGCAGCGTCTCGTAGGCCGCGTCGTCGTCGAGGCCGTGCTCCTGCATCAGCCGGAGGATCGCCTTGACGACGTGGCGCCGGCCGCGCCTCCGCTCCTCGAGGCGGGCCAGGCGTTCTTCGAGGAGACGGCGTCGGTTGTGCTCGTTCACCGCCAGGAACAGGGCGGCGTAGACCGAGGCGCCGTGGATCGGCTTGCGCAGCAGGCCGGTCGCGCCGAGCTGGAGCAGCCCCTTGAGGCGGCTCGGCGCCTCGACGCCCACGAGCCCGACGACCGGGACCGGCGGCAGGTCGGGCACGGCGCTTGCCGCGAGGCCCGGCAGCGGCAGGTCGCCGTCCACGACGACGATGTGGTGCTCGGGGTCGAGGATCTCGAAATCGAGCCATGGTGCCTCGCCGGCCGGGACGACCGAGGCCACGGTGAGCCCGAGCTTCATCAGGGTGCTCGCCAGGACGTCCGTGGCAGTGCTCGGCGGCGCGATCAGCAGGGCCTGCGCACCGCTGAAATTCTGGATCAGCCGGGGCGTCGTCATGGCACCACCTTCAGGCGCGGGCGCCGGCTCACCGGCACGACGCGCGGATCGCTGCGCACCAGGTAGGGGTCCGGCGCGACCGGCTCCTCGGCCTGCGCCACGATGGTGAAGCGGGCCGCGGCCGTCGAGAGGCCGATCCGGGGGGTCAGGCAGGCGTGAAGGGTCGTCTCGTCGAGGCGCACCGGTCCCTGGGGCGCCTCGAACGCGTCGGCGCAGGCCGCCCGGCGCACCGTCGCGGCATCCTCGGTTCCGGCCCGCGCCAGCGCCCGCGCCAGGAGATGCACCGCGATGTACGAGGATTCCGCATCCGCCGAGGGGGTCGGGCCTGCGGGGAAGCGCGCCGCGTAGGCTGCCATGAAGGCGCGGTTGCGGGGCGTGTCGATCGACGTGAAGTAGACGCTGGAGGACAGGTGGCCGTCGACCGCCTCCGGCCCGATCGCCTCCAGTTCCGGCTCGGCGAGGCTGCAGCTCGCCACCGGCAGGGTCCGCGCCTGGTCGATGCCGCGCGCCGCGCAGGCACTCCGGAAGTCGCGGAAGAACCGGTACGCCGAGATCCCGATCAGCGTGTTGAAGACGAAGTCCGGCTTCGCGGCCAGGATCGCCGCGATCACCTGATCGAAGGCGGTCTCGCCGACCGCGAGGTAGCGCTCGCCCGCGACGTCGCCGCCTGCGATCGCCAGCGTCTCCCGCAGGATCCGGTTGTTCTCCCAGGCCCAGATGTAGTTGGAGCCGACGCAGAAGGCCGTGCGGCCGCCCCGGGCGAGGAGGTGCCGCACCAGCGGGACGATGTGCTGATTCGGCGCCGCCCCGGTGTAGACCACGTTCGCCGAGGTCTCGAAGCCCTCGTAATGCGACGGGTACCAGAGCAGGGCGTCCCGCTTCTCGAAGATCGGGATGATCTCCTTGCGGCTCGACGAGGTGTAGCAGCCGACGACGTGGCGGATCCCCGCGTCGAGGAGCCGCTCGGCGCCGGCGACGTAGCCCGCGAGGGCGCCCTGCGGGTCGCGGATCACCGGCTCGAGGACGCAGTCGCCCCGCGCGTTCACCTCGTCGACCGCCAGGAGCGCGCCGTTCAGCATCGCCCGCCCGACGAGACCGTAGGGTCCGTCCGCGGAGAACAGGATGCCGATGCGGTGATGGTTGAGGCCCATGCAATCCTTCAGAACGCAAAAAGCCCGCCAGTGCGGAAGCACTGCGGGCGGCATCGCCGTGAAAGATGGTGACGTATTGGCGCGAAACTGGGCAGCTTTGCCCCGCGCCTGAAAACTAGGCTCCTCGGTAATGGCCTCGGTGTCAAGTCCCGCGCAGTCTTTTCGGAACCGGCGTCTTGACGATTGCTTCCCGGGTCGCTGGCCGGCGTCCGCGCGAGGCCCCTCCGCGGCGCCTCTACCCGCGGAGGCGAGGCGGATGACGGCCGCGCCCCGCGCGGGCGCAGGATCGCTCGGCACCACCGGCCGGCGCGATTATTCCGATGTCCGGAATGATGAACTGCCGAGAACGCGTATTCTGCTCGGCCGCACGCGGCGGCATTCTCCTCACACGGCCCGGGGCGATCCCGGCACCCGACGGAGATCCACGGTCATGAAGCTCTACCACCATCCCCTCTCGGGCCACGCGCATCGGGCCCGCCTGTTCCTCTCCCTGGTCGAGGCCCCGCACGAGCTGATCGAGGTCGACCTGAAGGCGGGCGGACACAAGACGCCGGCCTTCCTGGCCATGAACCCGTTCGGTCAGGTGCCGGTGCTCGACGACGACGGCGTGATCGTCTCCGATTCCAACGCCATCCTCGTCTACGTGGCGAAGCGGCTCGGCCGGTCCGACTGGCTGCCCGAGGATCCGCGCGCCGCGGCGGCGGTCCAGCGCTGGCTCTCGGTCGCGGCGGGCGAACTCGCCTACGGGCCGGCGGCGGCGCGGCTGATCACGGTGTTCGGCGCCAAGTTCCATCCGGAGGAGGTGATCGCCCGGGCGCACACGCTCCTGGGGCGGCTCGAGGCGCATCTCGATGGCCGGGACTGGCTCGCGGCCGAGCGGCCGACCGTCGCGGACGTGGCGGTCTACAGCTATCTCGCCCGCGCCCCGGAGGGGAACGTGGACCTGTCGGGCTACCCCCGGGTCGAGGCCTTCCTGCGCCGGATCGAGGGCCTGCCGGGCTTCGTCCCCTTCGCCCAGACCCCCGCGGGCCTCACGGCCGCGGCGTGACCGGAAGGCCCCGGGCGCACCCGCGCCCGGGGGCGGATGCAGGTGGAGGGCGCGGAGATGGCTGACGTTCAGACCCTTGCGACACTGCCGACATGGCATGCCGGCGAGACGTCCATCCAGGAGACGGTCGGCGCCGCCGACCGGATGGCGGTGATCGGCCAGCGGGTGGTGCGGGACTTCATGCCCGATCAGCACCGCGCCTTCTTCGCGGAGATCCCCTTCATCGTGCTGGGCAGCGTCGACCGGCAGGGCGACGCCTGGGCCACGCTCCTGGCCGGCCGTCCCGGCTTCATCACCTCGCCGACCGCCACGACCCTCGACATCGCCGCGCGGCCGGACCCGGCCGACCCCGCGTCCGACGGCACGGGCGACGGCGACGCGATCGGCCTCCTCGGGATCGCGCTGGACAGCCGCCGCCGCAACCGCGTCAACGGACTCGTCCGCTCCACGTCCGGCGGGGTCCTGCACTTCGCCGTCGACCAGAGCTTCGGGAACTGCCCGCAATACATCCAGCTGCGCGACATGAGCCTCGTCGGCGAGCCGGGCGCCCCCGCCCCGGTGCCCGCCGAGGAGAGCGCGGAGCTCGACCCGGAAGCCCGCGCCCTGATCGCGGCGGCCGACACGTTCTTCGTGGCCTCCTACGCCGACCGGGAGGGCCGGCGCCAGGTCGACGTCTCGCATCGCGGCGGCAAGGCGGGGTTCGTCCGCGTCGCCCCGGACGGCACGCTGACCATCCCCGACTTCGCCGGCAACCTGTTCTTCGCCACGCTCGGGAACATCCTCCTGAACGGCAGGGCCGGCCTGGTCTTCACCGATTTCGAGACGGGCGATCTCCTGCAGCTGACCGGCGACGCCGCGGTGATCCTGGACTCGCCCGAGATCGCGGCCTTCCAGCGCGCCGAGCGGCTCTGGAGCTTCCGGCCGCGCCGGGTGATCCGCCGACGCGGTGCCCTGCCGCTGCGCTGGTCGTTCCGGCCGGACGGCTGGTCGCCGAACGCGCTGATGACCGGCGACTGGGCGGAGGCCGCCGACCGCGTTCGGGCGGCCGAGCGCGCGACGCAGTGGCGGCCGTTCCGGGTGGCCGAGATCGTCGACGAGAGCCGCACGATCCGGTCCTTCCACCTGACCCCGGACGACGGGGCCGGGCGGCTGCCGCACCGCGCAGGCCAGCACCTGCCGATCCGCGTCACGCTGCCGGGGGCCGACGCGCCGGTCATCCGGACCTACACGCTCTCGGTCGCGCCCTCGGACCCGACCTACCGGATCAGCGTGAAGCGCGACGGCACCGTCTCGCAGTACCTCCACGACCGAGTCCGGGTCGGCGACATCGTCGAGGCGCGCGCGCCCGGCGGCGGCTTCACCCTCGACGCGAGCGCGGTGCGCCCGGCGGTGCTGCTCGCCGGCGGTGTCGGGATCACGCCGCTCCTCGCGATGCTCCGGCACGTGGTCTACGAGGGCCTGCGCACCCGCAAGATCCGGCCGACCACGCTCGTCTACGCCGCCCGCTCGCGCGCCGAGCGCGCCTTCGACCGGGAGTTGGCCGAACTCGCCGCGGCGGCGCAGGGAGCCGTGCGGATCGTGCGCGTCCTGAGCGATGTCTCCGATGCGACGGCCGGCGTCGATTACGAGGCCGCGGGCCGGATCGACATGGCCCTGCTCACGCGGTTCCTGGCCTTCGCGGATTACGATTTCTACCTGTGCGGCCCGTCGACCTTCACCCAGGCGCTCTATGACGGCCTGCGCGGCTACAACGTGGCGGACGACCGGATCCACGCGGAGGCGTTCGGTCCCTCGGGGCTCATCCGCGACGCCGGAACGGCGTCGGCCGTGCCCCCGCGCCCGCCGGCCTCCACCGAGACGGTGCCGGTCGCCTTCCTCGACACCGGCAAGGAAGCGCGCTGGACGCCGGAATCGGGCAGCCTCCTCGACCTCGCCGAGGCGCGGGGTCTCGCACCGGAGTTCAGCTGCCGCGAGGGCAGCTGCGGGACCTGCCGCACCAAGCTGCTCGCCGGCGCGGTGACCTATCTGAGGGAACCGAGCGCACCGGTGGCTGAGAACGAGGTGCTGATCTGCTCCGCGGTGCCCGCGGAGGGCACGGACCGGGTGCAGCTGGCGCTCTGACGCGCGCGACGGCACGGCCCGCGCGGTGATCCGCCCCGCGGGACCGGCGCCGGCGGATCATCCTCGCCGCGACCGGAGCCGGCGTGGACTTTTCCCCGCGGACAAGGTGCCCATCCTGTCCGTCCGCAGCTGCCGCCCTTCGACGAGCAGAGCGCAGTCACGGAGGTCCGCCTCGCCGAGGACGGGCTGATGCGCTATCGGCACAGCAGCATCGACGAGTCGCCGATCGCGGAATCGGACCGCACGATTCACTGGCCCCTCGGGCGCCGGCCGGACGACCAGCCGGGCCTGAGCTAACTTTCCTTCTGACCGATCGGCCGACACGCCGACGCGGCGGGCCGGATCGGGCGTGAGCGTCGGGATCCGGCCGCGAGAACCCGGAGCGAGGCCATGGATCGGTGGCAGGCCATGCGCATCTTCGCGAAGGTCGCCGAGACGGCGAGCTTCGCGCAGACCGCCCGCCTCCTGCACATGAGCCCGCCGGCCGTGACGCGCGCCGTGGCGGCGCTCGAGGAGACCATCGGCGCCCGCCTCCTGATCCGGACAACCCGCTCGGTGAAGCTCACGGAGGCGGGCAGCCGGTACTACGAGGATTGCCGGCGGATCCTGGCCGACATCGCCGAGGCGGAATCGGCGGCGGCCGGTTCCAACGCGACGCCGTCGGGCACGCTCGCGGTGACGGCCTCGGTCCTGTTCGGACGGATGCACGTGCTCCCGATCGTCACCGACTACCTCGACACCTACCCGACCATGGCGGCCCGGACCCTCTTCGTCGACCGGCCGGTCAGCATGGTGGAGGAGGGAATCGACGTCGCGATCCGCATCGGCCACCTGACCGATTCCGGGTTCACGGCCGCGCGGGTCGGGTCGGTGCGCCACGTCATCTGCGGCGCCCCGGACTACTTCGCGCGGCACGGGGTGCCGGCGACCCCGGCGGATCTCAAGCGCCACCGGATCGCCGTCTCCACCGGCGCCTTCGCGTCGCCGGAGTGGCGGTTCGGCCGGAACGAGCGGGTGGTCGTCCGCCCCACTCTGGAGGGCAACACCAACGAGGTCTCGATCGGCGCGGCGCGGTCGGGCTGGGGGCTGGCGCGGGTCCTGAACTACCAGATCGGCCCGGACCTGATGGACGGCCGCCTGCAGATCGTGCTCGCCGACTACGAGGAGGCGCCGCTGCCCGTCCACGTCCTGTACCCGGAAGGCCGGCACGCGCCCGCGAAGGTGCGGACCTTCGTCGACCTGGCGGTGTCGCGGCTGCGCGCCAACCGGACGCTGAACTGAGAGCAGCCCGGATCGACGAGGGTCGCATTGGTCGCAGCCGCGGCCGGGGAAAGGATGGCTCAGTCTTAGGTTAGTTTTTTAGGATCTCCCGCATCTTCTGCGGGCATTGAGGGCCCAGACGTGACGAGACCCGAGCGCGCGACCGTAGGCAGCCGCCCTTCAGAGGCCACTCGCCCGGATGTCGACGCGGTGGCGCTCTGAGAGGAGTCGGGCGCATGGATCAGTGGACTCGCCTGGACCCCGTCTACGATTCCGAGGCAGCCGCGCGCGCGATCGCCGTGTCGGCGCCCGCGCGCGCCGACGCCCAGGATCGCGACGACGGCTTCCCGCTGGACGACATCGCCGATCTCGCCCGCCTGGGTCTGCTCGCAGCGCCCGTACCGGTGGATCACGGCGGCGCGGGCCTCGGGACGGAGCCGGGCGCCGGTGCCCTGGCGGAGGTGCTGCGGCTCGTCGGCTACGGAAGCCTCGCTCTCGGCCGGCTCTACGAGGGTCACGTCAACGCCCTTCAGCTCGTCGCCCGGTACGGCTCACCCGCCCAGCGCGTCCGCCTGTTCGCCGACGCGCGCGCCGACCATCTGTTCGGTGTCTGGAACACCGAACCGGGGGAAGGCGGCCTCACGATCGAGGCCTCGGACGTCGACGGGCATCTGCGCGGCGTGAAGACCTTCGCGTCGGGCGCCGGCTTCGTCACCCGCGCCCTCGTCACCGCCCGGCATCCGGGACAGGGCGGCACGGCGATGATGGTGGTGCCGCTCGAGGCCGGCACGCGGTCCGATCTCTCGGCGTGGCGGGCGCAGGGCATGCGCGCCTCGGCGACCGGCACGATCGACTTCACCGGCCTCGCCTTCGCGGCCGACGATATCCTCGGCCAGCCCGACGATTACTTCCGGCAGCCGGCCTTCTCGGGCGGCGCGTGGCGCTTCGCGGCGGTGCAGCTCGGCGGCATCGAGGCCGTGTTCGATGCCTGGCGCGGCCATCTGCGCCGCCTCGGCCGGGGGAGCGATCCGCACCAGCTGGCGCGCCTGGGCGAGGGCGCCATCGCGATCGAGGGCGCGCGTCTCTGGGTCGAGCGCGGGGCGCAGGTCGCGTCGGACGCGGCGATGCCGCCGGAGCGCGTCGTCGCCTACATCAACCTGGTCCGCCTCGCGGTCGAGCGCGCCGGCCTCGACGTCCTCCAGCTGGCCCAGCGCTCGGTCGGCCTCCAGGGCTTCCTGCGCGGCCATCCGCTGGAGCGGCTGTCGCGCGATCTCGCCACCTATCTGCGCCAGCCCGGACCGGATCACGCGCTCACCAGCGCGGCCTCCGAGATCCTGCGCGGGGACGGCCTGGCCGGTGACCTCTGGACCGAGAACGCCGCATGACGGGACAGAGCGGCCACGCCACCGCGACGCGGACCGTCTGGCTGGACACGCCGGAGCGGTACGGCCGCGTCAGCCGCGGCTTCCACTGGGTGATGGCGGCCCTGTTCGCCTGGCAATTCACCGGGGCGCTGCTCTACGTCACGATCGGCGATGCGGCGCTCACCCGCCTCGTCGGCGGCAGCCACTTCACCCTCGGCTTCACCCTGTTCGTGCTCGTGCTCCTGCGCGGGGTGTGGGGCCTCGCGAACCTTCACCGGCGCCCCGCCCATCCGGGTACGCGGGGGCACGCGGTCGCGGCCGGTCACGGCCTGATCTACCTCCTGATGGTCCTGGTCCCGAGCCTCGCGCTGCTGCGCCAGTACGGATCGGGCAAGCCCTTCGCGCCCTACGGCATCCCGGTGATGCCGGCGCGCGAGACCAAGATCGAGTGGATGATGCTGCCCGCCGACCTGTTCCACTACTGGCTGGGCTTCACGCTCCTCGCCGTCGTGGTCGGCCACGCCGCGATGGCGGTCCTGCACCGCAGGCTCTGGAACGAGACCGTCCTGACCCGCATGACCTGACCGGCGGCGGGCCCGCGGCGCGCGAGCCTCAGGCCGTCGCCTCCGCGGCGGCGGGCGCGCGGTCGGGCAGCGGCGCGTCCAGCGTGAAGACCACGCCGCGGGGGCGGTACTCGATCTCGGCCGAGCCGCCCATCTCGGCGGCCAGCGCCCGCTCGATGAGCCGCGTGCCGAACCCGCCGCGGTCCGGCGCCGTCACCGCGGGTCCACCGACCTCCTCCCAGCGGAACCAGAGATGGGCCGGCGTCGCCCCGTCGACCACGTCCCAGTTCAGGACCACCCGCCCCCGGTCGTTCGACAGGGCGCCGTACTTCACCGCGTTGGTCGCCAGTTCGTGCAGCGCCATCGTGAAGGCGAGCGTCAGGCGCGGCGTCAGCCACACCTCCGGTCCGTTGATCAGGAAGCGCTGGGCCGCCCCGCCCCGGAACGCCTGGAGGGTGCCCTCCACGATGACGTTGAGCGTGGCGCCGATCCAGCTCTCGCGGGTCAGGACGTCGTGCGCCGCCGAGAGCGAGTGCAGCCGCGCGTCGAGGGTCCTGTGCGCCTCCTCCAGGGAGCCGGCGTTGCGCAGGGTCTGGTGCGCGATCGACTGCATGGTCGCCATCGAGTTCTTCACCCGATGGTTCAGCTCGTCGGCCAGGAGGGTGCGGTGCTCCTCCGCGCGCTTGCGCTCGGTCACGTCGATGGAGACGCCGGCCATGCTCAGCGGCTGGCCGACCGAGTCGTAGAAGGTCTGACCCCGGATCTGCAGCCAGCGCAGCTCGCCGCCGGGCGTGCGCGCCCGGTACTCGATGTCGTAGTCGCTGTGCTCGCGGATCGAGGTCTGCACCGCCGCCTGCATGCGCGGCCGGTCCTCGGGCTCGATCGCGGCGATCAGGTCCTCGTAGCTGAACGCCTCGCCCGGCGCCCGCCCGAAATTCTCCTTGCAGGTCTCGGAGGCCACGAGCCGCATGTCGGCGAGATCGAGGGTCCACGAGCCGAAACGTCCGGCCTTCAGGATGAACCGCAGCCGCTCCTCGCTGCGGGTGAGGTCGCTGGTGCGGCGCTCGATCTCCTGCTCGAGCGCCTCCCGGTCGCGCTGCATCCGCGCGAGCTTCTCCCGCTCCAGCGTCACGTCGAACTGCGACGCGAAGAAGTAGGTGAGCTCCCCGTCGCGATCGAAGACCGGCGAGATTAGCAGCCGGTTCCAGAACAGCTCGCCGCTCTTCTTGTGATTCAGGAGCTCGATCTCGATCGGCACGCGGCGGGCGATCGCCGCCCTGATCCTCGCGATGTCGGCCTTGCTGGTCTCGGGCCCCTGAAGGAACCGGCAGTTCCGGCCGATGATCTCGTCGTGGCCGTACCCGGTCAGCTTGGAGAAGGCGGCGTTGACGAAGACGATGGGATTGTCCGGCTGATGGGGATCGGTGATCAGCATCGGCATCCGCGTCGCCCGCACGGCGGAGACGAAGGGGTCGGTGCTCGCGTCGGTCCGGGCGAATTCCGCCTCGAAGCGCGTGCGTTCCTGCTGATCCGTCAATGCCCCGTCGCCCCTGCCACGACTCGCCGATGGCGGCCTTCGGCCCTCGTGGCGTGGCTGTACCACAGCGGGGATCGCTTGTGCGCAACCATGAGGCGGGCCGAGACGCCGCAGGGGGTCGCGACGCCTCGCCCGATCGGAGCCGGGAAGAGGCCCCCGCTACACCGCGGCCCGACCGGGGCCGAACCCGGCCGGCGGGCGCGAGCCGAGATGGTCCCGCAGGGTCCGGCCCTCGTACTCGGTGCGGAACAGGCCGCGCAGCCGCAGCTCCGGCAGGACCAGCGCGATGAAGTCGTCGAGGCCGCCGGGCAGCGTCGGCGGCATGATGTTGAAGCCGTCCGCCCCGCCGGCCCGGAACCGCGCCTCCATCTCGTCCACGATCTGGGCCGGCGTGCCGACGATCTGCGAGTGGCCGCGCGCGCCGGCGATGCGCAGGTAGAGCTGGCGCAGGGTCAGGCCCTCGCGGCGGGCGAGGTCGAACATGAGCTGCTGGCGGGACTTGATGCCCTCGGTCTCGGGCAACTCCGGCACCGGCCCCTCGGGATCGTAGCCCGACAGGTCGTGGCCGCCGATCATGCGACCGAGCAGCGCCAGCCCGACCACCGGGTCGATCAGGTCCTGCAGCGCCTCGAACTTCGCCCGCGCCTCGGCCTCGCTGCGCCCGACGACGGGGAACAGGCCGGGCATGATCTTCAGGTCATCCGGCGCACGACCGAAACCGGGCATGCGCCCCTTGAGATCGCCGTAGAACTCGACCGCCTCCTCCAGCGTCTGGTTCGCGGTGAAGACGATCTCGGCGGTCCGCGCCGCGAGGTCCTTGCCGGGTCCGGAGGCGCCGGCCTGCACCAGCACGGGCTGGCCCTGCGGCGTCCGCGAGATGTTGAGCGGACCGCGGACCTCGAAATGCTTGCCCCGGTGATCCAGCGAGCGGAAGCCGTCCGGCTTCGAGAACTGGCCGCTGGCGCGGTCGATGATCACGGCGCCGTCGTCCCAGGTGTTCCAGAGGCCGAGGACCACGTCCGCGAATTCCTCGGCGCGCTCGTAGCGGTCGGCGTGACGGCCGATCCGGTCGCCGCCGAAATTCGCCGCCTCCGCGTCGGTCGCGGAGGTCACGAGGTTCCAGCCGGCGCGCCCGCCGCTGAGATGGTCGAGGGAGGCGAACCGGCGCGCGACGTTGAAGGGCTCGTTGAAGCTGGTGGATGTGGTGGCGACGAGACCGATCCGGCGCGTCACCGCCGCGAGGGCCGACAGCAGCGTCAGCGGCTCGAAATGGGTCGAGCGCGCGGTGCGCTCGCTCGACCGCAGGTCGAGGTCGCGGATCCCGCTCCCGTCCTCCAGGAAGATCAGGTCGAACTTCGCGGCCTCGGCGCGCTGCGCCCAGCCGACGTAGCGCTCCAGGACGAGCCCGCCGTCGGCCTCGCTGGAGGGATGGCGCCAGCCGGCGACGTGGTGGCCGGTCGCGTAGAAAAATGCGCCGAGGCGCAGGGTACCCTGTCTCATCGAACCGACCGTCATCGTGCCTGATCCGCTCCGTGCCTTCCGCGCGGGCCGGTGTCCAGCCGCCCCGTGCGCACGGGCGGACCCCGCGTCGCGCGCGGCTCATCCGGCGCGCCGGGACTCCGGCCGGGCGGCGCGTCAGCGCGGGACGGCGGCGTCCGGCGCGTTGTCGGCGGGGAGGTCGCGCAGGTCGGACGAGGCGTGACGCCCGTGCCGGGCCGCCAGCGAGCCCCTTGCCTCCTGCATCGGCATGAAGGCCGCGAATCCGACCGGCTCGGCCACGTCGTGGTAGATCGCCTCCATGCCGCCGCGCATGTGGTAGGTCTCGTGCCAGATGCCCACGCCGCGCGTGTCGCGCAGGAAATCCCGCCACCAGATCCGGTGCGGCTCGGACTTGGACCACGCGACCATGCTGTCCATGTCCCGCCAATACCAGCGCATGCCGACATGGAGCGGGCGCAGGCTGAAGATGATGTTGTTCTCGTAGTGCAGCAGGCCCTCCGGCCGCGCCGCGCCGACCCTGTCGATCCGCGGCCCGAAGCCGAGCAGGGTCTTCACGCCGGCCAGGGTGCGGACCTTCATCCCGAGATAGATCACGACGAGGTCCGGGTAGCCCGAGAAGTCCGGAACCGCGTGTCGCCGGTTCGCGCCCATGATCACGCCCATGATCGCGCCCTCCCTCGCCGGCCGGTCCTGGCGGGCCCTGAGCGTCGAGAATAGGCGACGACGCGGTCTGCGAGCAATATTCGTGGACCGCGTTGCTTACGACCCGCGACGTCCGGCAGTATCGGACGGCATCGGTCGCCCTCCGTCACGACCGCCTCGGAGATCTCCGCTCCGTCGCCGGACCGTCCGGGATCGCGCGCGGCTCAGCGCGTGCGCTCGCCGCAATCCGGGCCATTCTGCCGGGAGCGCGGCCAGGCGCGGGTGCGGATGTACTGTTCGACCACGAAGGCCCCTCCGCCCAGAACAACCACAGCGAGAAGGGCTTCGCGGAAAGTGCCAGGATCGGTCATTGTCTCGACTCTCTGCAGTGGATCGCCCCCTGCCGGGGCCCGGGAGCTCTTCAATGCTGCTCCGTCTCGTCAATTCCTGATCGCTTCCCGGGTTGCGCTGTCCGGCTGACGATTGCCCGTCGACGACGTGAACATTCTGTAAGACTGCGGATCGTGAGAGCGGCGCGTCGGCGCCGAGCGCGCCGCCGGAGAATGGGCGCGTCGGCCGCGCGCCGACCGGCTGGCATCGTGTCGACGGCACGAGGCCTTCGACATTCCGCGCGACGCGCCCGTGTCGGATGCTAGAGCCGTTCCCGATCGGGTTGGGACGCAGGCGATCGGCGAGCCCGTGCCGAACGAGGCGCGGGTCCCCTCTCCCGTGCGGGAGAGGGACAGGGTGAGGGATGAGAACAGTCCGGAAGAGTCGCG
>NZ_JBKFBI010000044.1:0-39278 GCF_053346095.1 Methylobacterium sp. A52T
TCCTCGGCCTGACCTTCAAGCCCAACACCGACGACATGCGCGACGCGCCTTCGCTGGCGATCGTGGCGGGCCTGCAGGACGCCGGCGCCGTGGTCCGCGCCTACGACCCCGAGGGCATGGAGCAGGCGCGCCCGCTCCTGCCCGGCGTCGCCTTCGCGGAGGATGCCTACCACTGTGCCGAGGGCGCCGACGCGCTGGTCCTCGTCACCGAGTGGGACGCGTTCCGGGCCCTCGACCTCGACCGGCTGCGCGCGGCGATGCAGCGACCGGTCCTCGTGGATCTCCGCAACGTCTACCGGGCCGCCGACGTCCGGGCGCACGGCTTCGCCTACAGCAGCGTGGGCCGCCCTGACGAACCCGGTGACCAGCCCGGCGAGGAGTCCGAGATCCGGCCGGCTCTTGCCCCCGTAAACGCCGTCGCCGGGACCGCGTGAGGCGCGGCCGGGCCCGCGGACCGCGGGCCCGTCGTCGCCCGGCGCCGATGAGGGCGGCGCACGGACGCCCCGACGATCCCCCGTACGAGCGACCCGGCGCGCGGCCGCTCCGGCCGCGGTGACCGCGCGGGGCGAGATCACGGGGAGGCCGATCCGCGGCGTCGGGACCGGGCCGGTGGCGCCGCGCCGATCGGCCGACCGCTTCGCGGCACGGTCCGACGCGAAACGGGTCCCCTCGCGGGCCGCCCGGGCAGGCGACTCACGAGGAGACCCCGAAGCTCCGTCCGGCCGCGCCGGACCGAACTTCTGCCAGGGCGGGCCCCCCGCCGCGGGGGCGGCGGGCGCGGCGGCTGAGCGCGCCGCCGGCCCCCGCCGCCCGCGACCAACCCCCGGCGGGGGCGGCCCCGCCGCGGCGGGGCCGGCGCCCGAGCGATCAGGCCGCCGGGGCCTTCACGCTCGCCAGGCTGGAATCTTCCCGAAGGAAGTACTTGTTGGTCAGGTAGGCGACCTCGGTCCGGTTCTTGGCCTTGAGCTTCTTCATGATGTTGCGGACGTGAACCTTCACGGTGCTCTCGCACATGTTGAGTTCGTACGCGATGATCTTGTTCGGCGTCCCCTTCCGGAGCGCCCGCGCAACGCAGAGCTGCCGCGGCGAGAAGATGTCGTCGTCCCCGGCCTCGACCGGCTCGTCCACCTTGATGTTGGCCAGCAGGGGGAGGAGGCATTCGGCCGGGATGTAGACGCCGCCGGCCTGCACGAGCTGGAGCGCCTGCAGGGCGATGTCCACGGAGGTCGTCGTCGGGATGTAGCCTTTGACGCCGAGCTTGATGATCCGCACGATCTGGTCGAGGTTCTCGCCGTCCGAGATGACGGCCACCGGCGGAGCGCCGGCCTCGCCCTGCAGGAACGCCAGCTCCCGCGTGATCTCGGTCCATTCGGTCTCGGTCAGGTTGCCGTCGGGCCGGCAGAGCACGACCACGCTCGCGGCGACGAACGGCGTCTGCCGCTTCCACGATTCGATGTCCGCGAAGACTTCGAACGACGTCTGCCGGTCGGCCTCGCTGAGCGAGGCGGCGAGGCATCGGCCGACGAGCTGGCGTCGATCGATGATGACGATGCGGCTGGCGCGGCCCCGGGACTGGTCCCGTTGCTCGACGACGACCGGGTTGTCACCGGCATGTGCACCCGAAAAGCCGCGGCGGCTTTCGGCCGTGTCCCGCTCAACGAGGGTGAGCGCGTCTCGAGTACCAAGACTGGCCATAGAAAATTACCTCCTTTCGAAGGAAGCCGAATGTCAGCGATGACGGGATACCCAATGCGCTCGCCGACGGCGTGACACTGAGATACGCGGTGGCGCCGGTCGCCTTGGGGCGATTGCCGATGACCACGGATACAATGCTAGCTTTCGTAAAATCGTCTGTAAATACCCTATTTGAATCTTAACCCTTAAATTGCAGGGCTAAATACAATCATCACGCACTACGTACGTACATAGTGATTTGTTCGATTGCGCACGACGGTGCTGGTGGAGAAATGCATTCGCAAGATCATTCGCCGTCGGCGGTGGCTCGATTCAAGATCTTGCCGAATGTAGTCGCTCAGATGTCGGTTTTAAGAATATCGAAACTTTGTCTTATTCGGCACTACTTGTTGTGTGGTCGTATCGGTGGGACTTCGGGCGCAATTCAATGATATGGGTGCGATGTCGGTATTCGCGGCGGGAGTATTCGAGGGATGAGGGCCCGCTGTACCTGACTGAGGCTAAAAGGCAACATGCGTACTCGGTTGTTTACCATGCCGGGGTCCGAGTACTGATTTCGTCGGTGCGGCGCTGTACCAAACGGCACGCTCCGCGGGGAGAGAGGCCGCCCCGCGCGCCGTCCGGCGCGACGGGCGAATCACCGGCGGATCCCTGCCGGGATCCGGAATCGCCGCGGCGGCGATCTCGTCCAGCCGCTAGTCCAGCCGGACCAGGAGATCGCGCATGCCGCCGACATCGACGAACGTGCCGAGGTCGCGGCCGAGCAGGCCGGCATGTCGCTCCGCGTAGGCCTCCGGCGTGAGCGTCCGCAGGAACGCCGTCACCGAATCGGCGAGCGGCTCGGGGAACGCCCAGCCCAGGCGCTCCGACACCGCGTAGCGTCCGGTCGCCGTCGCGGCGCGCGCCAGCGTCAGGGCGCCGCACAGGCCGCCCTCGTAGAGCCGGTTCGGCAGTAGCCAGTCCGAATTCAGTCCGTCATCGAGGTAATCGACGGCCCAACTGAAGTGGATCCCGCTGTAGATCTCCGGAAGATCGCGGGGATTGGCGTAGGGGCCGCGGAACGACATGTTCGGCCGGCCGTCCAGCGTGTCCGCCAGGGTGCGCGGGGCGATGTCCTCCTCGGAGAGGCGCCCGGCCAGGACGATCCGCACCGAGTCGCCGAGGGCGTCCGCGATGGCGGCGAGGATCGTCAGGCTCCGGCGGCAGCGCAGCGTCCCGAACCAGCCGATCACCCAGGGCGGTTCCGCCGTCCGGGTGCGGTCGAGCCGGGTCGTCACCTCGCCGAGGCGGTGGCCCATGACCTTGTTCTCGAGGAGGTGCCACGCGCCGGCGAAGCCCTGGACCGGCCGGAAATACCGGTCGATGAAGTCCGGGGCGCTGACGACGAGGAGGTCGCTGCGGCCGAGGATCCAGCGCTCGACCGCGCGGGCGATCCGTCCCGGCGCGTCCGGCCGCACCATCAACCGCTGGATGTCGAGCACCTCGTAGACGAGGCGCGCGCGGCTCCCGGCGAGGCGCGCGGCGGTCCAGGCCACGAGGGCCATGTCGAGGTTGCGCACGTAGATCACGTCCGCCGCGCGCAGGTCGCGCCGGCGGCGCAGCGCCCGGGCGACGCCGACGGCGAGGCGCGGCAGGCGGCGGGCGTAGTTGCGGTCGACGGTCAGGCCGAGGGGGACGATGTCGTCGGCGACCGGGGCCTCGGCCGGCACCGCGCCGGGGCGGTCCCGCTCGAAGGCGTACACGATGACCGACCACCCGGCGTCCCGGATGGCGTCGACCCGCTTCCGGACCGTGGGCTCGGCCCGGTCGTGCCCGAAGAAGGCGACGCGGCGGCCGCGCGGGGTCGCGGCGGCCGTGACGGAGGCCGTGACTGAGACCGTGACGGAGGCCGGCGCGGAAACCGCGAAGGCCGGGGTCGGGGCGGCCCGGGCCGGCACGAAGGCCGCCACCCCGTCGAGACCCTCGGCGCGCGGGCCGGTCACGAGGCCGCCTGGGTCGCGCCGCGGGCGCTGCGCCGGGAAGCGGTCCAGCGGCTCAGCGCGCCGCGGAATCCGCCGCGCCGGACCGTCTGGCCGTCGTTGGTCTTGTTGAGCACGACGCCCAGGACGGTGCTGCCGCTCGACTCGAGATCGTGCACGGCGGTGGCGACGTCGTCGATGCTGGTCCGGCCCGCCTCCACCACGATGATCAGGCCGTCGAGCGTGTCGAGGAGCGGCCGGAGCGTGGGGAGCTCGTCCACCGGGGGCAGGTCGACGACGACGCGGTCGAGGGCGGGGCGGTCGAGGGCGGGGCGTCCGTCGCCCAGCACCGCGGCGACGCCCTCCGGGGTCATCAGATCGCTGAAATGGGGATCGTTCGGGTGGCGGTTGCCGCAGGCGAGCAGGCGGACCTCGCCGGGCTGGGGGCGGACCGCCTCGGTGGCGCCGCAGCGGCCGGCGAGCACGTCGAGGAGGCCGCGCTGCTCGGTGGCCTGGCTGAGCCGCGAGAGCGTCCCCTGCCGGACGTCGGCGTCGATCATCAGCACCCGCCCGGAGCTCGAGCGGGCGCGGGCGAGGAGCTGGCCGAGATTGCTCGCGAACAGGGTCTTGCCCGCGCCGGCCCCCACGGACGTGACGCCGATCGCGAAGACCGGGCCGCGGCGGTCGCTGCCCAGGACGTGGGCCTTGAGGCTGTGCAGGCGCTCGACGAACACCGATTGCGGCATGAACCGCACGGCGCTCGCCCGGAACGCCTCGATGCTGGCCGGACGCTGCGCCTCGTTGGCGTGGGCCTGCGCCAGGGCGAGCGCCGCCCGGAAGCCGGGCTCGCGCCGCAGCTCGGGGAGGGCGGCGAGGCAGGTCAGGCCGTGGCCGGTCAGCTGCCGGGGCGTGCGGATCGTCCGGTCGAACCAGTGCCGCGCGAAGGCGCCGCTCACGCCGAACCCGGTGCCGACCAGGAGGCCGAGCAGCATGATCAGGCTGCCGCGGGGCGCGCTCGGCGATTCCGGCACGGTCGCGGGCGTGATCACGTGGGCGGAGGGCTGCGGATAGGATTGCTGGTTGACGGCGTCGATGTAGCGCTGGAGCAGGTTGGTGTAGATCTGGTCGTAGGTCTCGGCGGTGCGGTCGAGCTCCCGCGCCTTGACGCGGGCGTTGCTCATGATCAGCGTCTTCGAGATCAGGGCGTCGAAGGCCGCCGTCATGCTGTCCTCGCGCGCCTTGGCGACCTCGTAATCGTGGTCGAGGGACACGGCGAGGCGCTCGAGCTCGGTGCGCAGCGACTGCTTGGCCGCCAGGATGTCCCGCTGGATCGCCTGGACGGCCTCGTGGTCGGGGCCGAGGCGGCGCTTCAGGTCGTCGGCGCGCTGCACGAGGTCGACGTACTGCCGGCGCAGCTGGATGATGACGCTGTCCTTGAAGGCCTCGGTGATCCCCGGATCGGCGATGTCGGAATCGAGGAGCCCGCGGATCTGGTCGCGCACCGCGCGGGCGTCGACGGTCTTGGACCGGGCTGCGGCCACGGCGGTGTTGAGCTCCTCGACCTGCTGCTCGCCCACGAGGCCGCGCTTGCCCAGGTCGATGATGGTGTGCTCGGCCTTGTAGGTCTGGGCCTCGCGCGAGGCCTGGCTGGCGCGCTGCTGGAGTTCCTTCAGGCGCGGCAGCATCCACTCGCCGGCGACCTTCCAGACCTGGGCCCGGTTCTCCAGCTCGGTGCTGACATAGGCCCCGGCCACCGCGTTCGCGACGGCGGCCGCCGTGGCGGGATTGTCCGCGCTGTAGCCGACCTCGATCACGTAGGCGGCGCCGATGCGGCTGGCCTCGACGTTCTCGCGCAGCGTCCGTGCCTGGCGCAGGTCCGGGCTGACGGGGGCGGGTTCCTGGACCGGCCGCTCGGCCCCGATCAGCCGGAGGGGCAGCGCCTTGGCGGCCTTCACGAACTCCCGGACCTTCGCGACGAGCGGATGCGTCGGCGCCGCCAGATCCTTCAGGGCCGACTCGTCAAGCCGGTGCACGGCGGCGAGCGCGATCTTCTCCGAGCGGATGTACTCGACCTGGCTCTCGACCTCGGCGATCTCGAGCGGCGTCCCGGCATTGGGCGTGTCGCGGGCCGTCACCGGGCTGGAGCGGCTCTCGATGTAGACGCGGGCCCGGGCCGTGAAGATGGCCGGCGCTGTCGCGACGTAGATCCCGGCGCAGACCAGCCCGACGGCCGCGAAGGCCAGGATCGACCGCCAGTTCTGCCGCGCGATGGTCAGGATCGAGACCTGGGACTCCGTCTCGGGCGAGAAGGGCTGGCCGCGCCAGGCTCCGGTCCCACCGGGGCGGGTCGCACCGATCGGCAGGAAGGACGCGCTGGTCGAGTGTCGGTTCATGGATCTCTCCTCACCGCGGCGGTCACCGCCTCGGGGCGCTATCCGTCAAAGGGGACGCCGGCTCGGCCCGATGGGCGCGTCGAGCCGGGGCGGGTGGGTCAGTTCTGGCCGGCCCCGTCGCCGACGCCCCGCATGGCGGGATCCGGCTTGAGCGCGATCTCCACGACGTCGCCCGGCAGGAGCTCCGTGTCCTCGGCGGCGTCGATCTGGGTCTTGGCCGGCCCGCTCTGCCGGAAGACCGCGATCGCCGCCTGCGCGCGGCTTCCGGACAGGAGCTGCGCCCGGAGGGCGCCGGTATAGACCAGCTTGTCGTTGATGCTGTTCAGGCGCGACCGGTACGTCGCCAGGTTGTTCTCCGCGACCTGGAGCTTCTCCAGGGCGTCCATGGCCTGCACGTCGTCGACCCGCTCGAGCTTGCGGGCGACGTCGCTCTTGTCGCGCTCGAGCTGGGTGAGCTGGACCGTCGTCTGCAGCGCGCGGGTCGAGGAGAGCAGGACGGCGCGCCGCGCATCGGTCAGCCGGGTCGTGACCACGGCGCCGCGCTGGAACAGCGCCCGCACCGTGTCGTAATCCTCGGCGTCGGCGGCGACGCCCTCCTTCTCCTTGACCTGCTGATCGCTGAGGCTGGTGAACTGCGTCTGCGTCCGGTTGAGGGAGCGCTGCAGGTGGTCCTTCTCCTTGGCGATGTCGGTCATCTGCACCCGGAGCTGCTGCTCGGCGAGCTTCTGCGCCGGGGTCGCGCGGCTGCCCGGGGCGACGTCCGCCGGCGGCGGGGACTTGTCGCCCCGCGACGCGGCGACGACCGCCTTCAGGCGCCAGATCGTGGCGGATTCCCGCTGGATGCTCGCCCAGGTGCTGTCGTACTCGGCGCGCAGGTTCGCCGTCTCGACGACGGGGTTCTCCATCCTGAACCGCAGGAGGTTGTAGCCGCCCGCCAGGGCGATGGCCTGCCGCACGGTCATGCCCGGATGGAACGGGTGCTCGCCCTGCTTGGTCACGTCGCCGCTCAGGTAGACCGGCTGGTACTTCGAGATCCGCACCCCGATCTCGTCGGGCTCGAGCACGGCGATCGATTCCTTGCCCTCGGAATTGCGCTGCCGCACCGCCTTGGCGGGCAGCGACTTCTGCAGGCTCTGGCGCAGCTCCGCGACGGTGAGCCCGGCGGCCGGCACGTCCCCGAGCAGCGGGACCATGACGGTGCCGTCGGTGGAGACCGTTGCCTCCTGCTTGAAGGTCGGGATGCTGAGGGCCGTGACCTCGATCGTGTCGCCGGGCCCGATGCGGTACTCCGCGGCCGCCGGCAGCGCCGACAGGGCGAGCAGGCACGCCGCGAGACCGGCGCGGCCGGTGGCGCGGGCGGTGGCGCGTGTTCCCGCAGTCTTCGTCGACATCTTCGACACGCATCGTCCCCTTAAGGCTCGCCCTCGGAACCCGGGCGCGGCGATCGAGCGGCAGGACCGCGCGCCGGCCTCACGGGCTCATGAGGGCTGAGACGGCATGATGCGTAACGGCCGAGCCAGCCGGGACTCCTCCAAATGGCGGGCGCGGGCATCCTTGCCGGGGCGGGGGCTTCGCCTTTCGACGTAGGCCCCCCGGCCCGAACGGCGCGCCGGGCCGGGGAGGGGGCACCCTGGATGGGCGCCGTTCGCCTTTCGACGGACGAACCGCATCGAAAGCCTGGGTTCCCGGCCGTCCGCAGCTCTGTGCAGTTTTGACGCACAGAAGTTCGGCGGAAGGAGCGGCGGGTATGCCGATTACCGATGCGGATATTGGGGCGGATGTGGGGATCTTCTACCCGGATCTAGTCAATATTTATGGATGTCGAATCGAAAGCGGTTCGCGCATCGGCCCCTTCGTGGAGATCCAGCGCGGCAGCCGGATCGGCCCGCGCTGCAAGATCTCCTCGCACAGCTTCATCTGCGCGGGCGTCTCGATCGGGGCCGAGGTGTTCGTCGGCCACGGCGTGGTCTTCACCAACGAGCTCTACCCGGAGGCCACCAACCCGGACGGGAGCCTGAAGCGGGACGGCGAGTGGGAGCTCGTCGAGACCGTGGTCGAGGCCCGCGCCTCCATCGGCTCCAACGCCACCATCGTGGCGGGGATCACCATCGGCGAGGGCGCCCTGGTCGGCGCCGGCGCCGTCGTCACCCGGGACGTCCCGGCCTTCGCCATCGTCGCCGGATGCCCCGCGCGGGTCGTCGGCGACACCCGCACCAAGCGCGCCGAGAGCGCCGCGCGCGCCCGTTCCGTCCAGTCGCCGCGGCCCGAGCCGGCCGAGCCTCTGCAGGTTGCTTGAGGGGAATGCAGTCATGATCTCGATCGGTATCGTCGGATACGGCTACTGGGGGCCGAACCTCGCCCGGTGCACCTCGGAGAGCGAGCGCTGCCAGCTGGTGGCCATCGCCGACCAGTCGCCCGCCGCGCTCGGCCGGGCCGGCAAGCGCTACCCCGCTGTCCAGCTCCATCAGGACTGGCGCGACCTCGTGGCCGATCCCGCGATCGACGCCGTCATGGTGGCGACGCCGGTGAGCTCGCACTTCGAGATCGCCATCAACGCGCTGCGGGCCGGCAAGCACGTCTTCATCGAGAAGCCGATCACGCCCTCGGCCTTCGAGGCCCGGCTGCTGATCGAGGAGGCGGCCAAGCGCAACCTGCGGCTGATGGTCGATCACACCTTCGTCTACACGGGCGCGGTCGAGAAGATCCACGAACTCATCACGACCGACGCCATCGGCGACGTGTTCTACTACGACTCGACCCGGGTGAACCTCGGCCTGTTCCAGCGCGACGTGAACGTGATCTGGGACCTGGCGGTCCACGACCTCGCCATCCTCGACCACATCCTGGACCTCGCCCCGGTGGCGATCTCGGCGAGCGGCACCGGCCATTTCAGCGGCCGCCCCGAGAACATGGCCCACCTGACCGTCTTCTACCCGCGCGGCGTCGTCGCGCAGATCAACGTCAACTGGCTCGCGCCCGTGAAGGTGCGGCAGACGCTGATCGGCGGCAGCAAGAAGATGATCGTCTACAACGACCTCGACCCGATCGAGAAGGTCAAGGTCTACGACCGCGGCGTCACCGTCGGCGGCGGCTCGGACGACATCACCGAGCTGATGGTCTCCTACCGGACCGGCGACATGTGGTCGCCGCACCTGTCCTTCCGCGAGGCGCTGATCGTCGAGATCGAGCACTTCGCCGACTCCATCGAGAACGGCACCGCGCCCATGACCGACGGCCACAGCGGCCTGCGCGTCGTCGAGATGCTCGAAGCCGCCATGCGCTCCCTGCGCCAGAACGGCACCCCCATCGACCTCATGCCACTTGCGAGGGCCTCGTGATCCCCTTCCTCGACCTCAAGGCGCAGTACGCGGCGATCGGCGGCGACGTCGAGACCGCGGTCCTCAACGTCCTGCGCAGCGGCGACTTCGTCCTCGGCCCGGCGGTCAGCGCCTTCGAGGCGGCCTTCGCCGAAGCCTGCGGCGCCCGCCACGCGGTCGCCGTCAGCAGCGGCACCGCGGCCCTGCACCTCGCCCTCCTCGCCCTCGACATCGGTCCGGGCGACGAGGTGATCACGGTCTCGTCGACCTTCGTGGCGACGGTCGCGGCGGTGCTGTACGCCGGCGCCACACCGGTCCTCGTCGACATCGACCCGGTCGACTGGACCATGGACCCGGCCCTGGTCGAGGCGGCGATCACGCCCCGCACCAAGGCGATCCTGCCGGTGCACCTGCACGGCCGGATGGCCGACCTCGACGCGCTCGGCGCCATCGCCCGGCGCCACGGGATCGCCCTCGTCGAGGACGCCGCCCAGGCGCACCTCGCCGAGCGCGGCGGCCGCAAGGCCGGCACGATCGGGGATCTCGGCTGCTTCAGCTTCTATCCCGGCAAGAATCTCGGGGCCTACGGCGAGGGCGGCGCCATCGTCACGGACCGGGACGACCTCGCCGAGGCGGCCCGCTGCCTGCGCGACTGGGGCCAGCAGGGCAAGTACAACCACATCCGCCACGGCTTCAACCTGCGCATGGACGGCGTCCAGGGCGCGGTGCTGGGGGTCAAGCTCCCGCACCTGGAGGGCTGGACCCGCGCCCGCCAAGCGGTGGCGGCGGAGTACGGGGCGCGGCTCGCGGGCCTCGGCCTGGAGCTCCCGGCTCCCGCGGGCCTCGACCACGTGTTCCACGTCTACGCCGTGTCGACGGCGGACCGCGAGGGGCTGCGCCAGTACCTCAACGCGGCCGGTATCGCCACCGGCATCCACTACCCCGTCCCGGTCCACCGGCAGCCCGCCTACAGCCACCTCGACGACGGTGCCGGCCGCCTGCCGGTCACCGAGCGGCTGGCCGCCCGGACCCTGTCCCTCCCGATGTTCCCCGAGATGACGTCCGCGCAGATCGACACCGTCTGCCGGGCCGTCGCCAGCTACTGCGAGGTCGCCGATGCCCAAGCTGCGTGAGGTCACCAAGGGAAGCCGGTTCAGCGGCGACCTGCGCGGGACCCGGATCCTGGTCACGGGCGGATCGGGCTTCATCGGCTCCCACATCATCGACCTGCTGGTCGAGGCCGGCTGCGACGAGATCGTGGCCATCGACAACATGATCCGCGGCCGCCCCGAGAATCTCGGGGACGCCCTCGGCTCCGGCCGCGTCCGCCTCGTCCAGGGCGACATCCGCGACCGCGCCCTGATGGACACGCTGGTCAAGGGCACCGACGTGGTGTTCCACCAGGCGGCCCTCCGGATCACGCAGTGCGCCGCGGAGCCGCGCCACGCCTTCGAGGTGATGGCCGCCGCGACCTTCAACCTGCTGGAGAGCTGCGTCGAGGCCGGCGTCGCCAAGGTGGTGATGGCCTCCTCGGCCTCGGTCTACGGGATGGCGGAGGTCTTCCCGACGACCGAGAAGCACCACCCCTACGACAACCGGACCCTGTACGGCGCCGCCAAGTCCTTCGGCGAGGGCCTCCTGCGCTCGTTCAACGACATGCACGGGCTCGACTACGTCGCGCTCCGGTACTTCAACGCCTACGGCCCGCGGATGGACCTGACCGGCCGCTACACCGAGGTCATGGTCCGCTGGATGCAGCGCCTGGCCGAGGGGCAGTCGCCGATCGTGTTCGGCGACGGCCTGCAGACCATGGACCTCGTCCACGTCCGCGACATCGCCCGGGCCAACATCCTGTCGGCGATCTCGCCCGCCACCGACGTGGTGCTCAACGTCGGCACCGGCGTCGAGACCTCGCTGGTCGACCTCGCCGGCCACCTCACCCGGATCATGGGCCGGGACGGCACGCCGCTGGTCCACGAGGCGGAGCGGGCCGTGAACCCGGTGCCCCGGCGCCTCTGCGACACGAGCCTCGCCAAGGAGCTGATCGGCTTCGAGGCGAAGATCGGGGCGGCCGAGGGCCTCGCCGACCTCGTCGCCTGGTGGCAGGACGAGTCCCGCTCGGAACACCTGCGGCGGGCGCTCGCATGATCCCGATCGCCAAGCCCGAAGTCGGCGCCCCCGAGGCCGAGGCCGCCGCCGCCGTCGTCCGCTCCGGATGGCTGACCCAGGGGCCGCAGGTCGCGGCCTTCGAGACGGAGTTCGCCGCGATCGTCGGCGCGCCCCACGCCTGCGCGGTCTCGAACTGCACGACCGCGCTGCATCTCGCCCTGCTCGCCGTCGGGGTCGGCCCCGGCGACGAGGTGGTGACGGTGAGCCACAGCTTCATCGCCACCGCCAACGCCATCGCCCAGTGCGGGGCGACGCCGATCTTCGTCGACATCGACCCGGCGACCTACAACATGGCCCCGGACGCCGCCGCGGCGGCGATCACCGGGAAGACGAAGGCGATCGTCTGCGTCCACCAGATGGGCATGCCCTGCGACCTGGAGGCGATCGCCGCGATCGGGCGCCGCTCCGGCATCCCGGTGATCGAGGACGCGGCCTGCGCCATCGGCTCCGAGCGGCTCCAGGGCGACGTCTGGCGGCCGATCGGCAGCCCGGCGGGCGACATCGCCTGCTTCTCGTTCCACCCGCGCAAGGTGCTGACCACCGGCGACGGCGGCATGATCACCACCGCCAGCGCCGCGTGGGACCGGACCTTCCGGCTGCTGCGCCAGCACGGGATGAGCGTCTCCGACATCGCCCGCCACGGCAGCGCCAAGGTGGTGGTCGAGGAGTACTCCATCGCGGGCTTCAACTACCGGATGACGGACGTGCAGGCGGCCATCGGCCGGGAGCAGCTGAAGCGGCTGCCCGACCTGATCGCCCGGCGCCGCAACCTCGCCGACGGCTACCGCGCGCGGCTCGCCGACCTCCCCGGGGTGACGCCGCCGCCCGAGCCGATGGGGCTGCGCAGCAACTGGCAGAGCTACTGCGTCCGCCTCCCGGACGACGCGGACCAGCAGGCGGTCATGCAGGCGATGCTCGACCGGGGCATCGCCACCCGCCGGGGCATCATGTGCGCGCATCTGGAGCCGCCCTACGCGGAGGCGCCGCGGCGGTTCGCGCTGCCCGAATCCGAGCGGGCGCGCGACCACGCGATCCTGCTGCCGCTCTACGCGGCGATGACGGAGGCGGAGCAGGACCAGGTCGTCGACGGCCTGCGCGACGCCCTGCGATGATCCCCGCACCGGTCAAGAGCCTCGCCCGGACGGTCGGCCTGACGCGCCCGCGCGTCGCCGCCGCCCGGATGGCCTGCGAGCGCACGACGCTCGCCCTCGCCCGGATCCGGCGCCCGGCGCCGGGCGGGCGCCTCCCCCGCCCCCCCCCCCCGGCCCCCCCCCCCCCGCCCGGCCCGCCCGCATCCTCTGCTACCACTCGGTGGGCCAGTCGGAATGCGGCGTCAACGACGTCTCTCCCGCGCGCTTCCGCCACCAGCTCGAGCGCGCGCTCGGTCTCGGCTACCGCTTCGTGCCGGCGGCCACGATCGCCGACGGCCGCGGCGGCGCGCGGGACCTCGCCATCACCTTCGACGACGGCTGGCGCAGCGTCCTCAGCGGGGCGGCGCCGGTCCTCAGCGATCTCGGGATCCCCTGGACCCTGTTCGTCGTGTCGGGCTGGCTCGACCGGCCCGAGAGCGCGCCGCCGGGCGTCCTGGGCTGGGGCGCCATCGAGGCGCTGGCCGCCAACGGGGTCGAGATCGGCAGCCATTCCGTGACCCACCCGGATTTCGGGCGCCTCAGCGCGGAAGAGGCGGCCGAGGAGCTGGAGGAATCCCGGCGCGCCATCGGGGCCCGCCTCGGCCTCCTGCCCGAATCCTTCGCGATCCCCCTGGGGCAGTCGGCGAACTGGACGCGGGCGGCCGCCCACGCGGCCCGGGAGGCGGGCTACCGGATCGTCTACGCGCAGGCGGTGGAGACCCGTCCCGCCGGAACCGTGGCGCGCAGCTTCGTCACGCAGTTCGACAACGATCTCGTCTTCGGTGCCCTGCTCCGGGGCGCCTACGACGCCTGGGAGGAGTGGGTATGAACCGACCCGCGCGGCGCCGCGTCTCCGTCGTGGTGCCCACCTGCAACCGGCCCGCCTTCCTGCGCGAGGCCCTGGCGAGCATCCGCGCCCTGGAAGGCCCCGACCTCGCCTTCGAGATCATCGTCGGCGACAACGGCGAGCCGGGGCCGGCCGCCGAGGTCGCCGCCGCGTTCGGCGCGATCCACGTCCCGGTCGACCGGCCCGGCGCCGGCGCGGCCCGCAATGCCGGCCTGACCCGGGCGAGCGCGCCCTACGTGGCGTTCCTCGACGACGACGACGTCTGGCAGCCGGCGCATATCCGGGAGCATCTGCGCCTGTTCGAGGCCGATCCGGAGCTCGGGGTCGTGTTCGGGCAGATCGTCACCGCCGACCACGACCTCGTTCCGACCTACGGCCCCTGGCCGCCGGAACTTCCGTCCGACAAGGGCGCGCTGCTGCGCCGCATGCTGAGCGGCTACTTCCCGCAGATCGGCGCGACGGTGGTGCGCCGGACCGTCGTGGACGCGATCGGCCTGTTCGACGAGGCCCTGCTCGGCGATCAGGACTGGGACTGGCAGCTGCGCGCGGTCCGCGGCCACGGCGTCGGCTTCGTCGCCGCGCCCTGCGTGCATTTCCGGCAGCGGCCGGCGGGGACCTTCGACCGCCTGATCGCCCGCCGGATCCACTTCACCCGCGTGGTCTTCCGACGCCACGCGCCGGCGCTCGGCGTCTCGCGGCTCGCGGCCCTGCGGCTCTATTTCGGGACCGTGCAGGGCTACTACGACGCCCTGCTGGACGCCACCGAGGCCCACATGGCCCGCAGCGACCGCCGCGCCGCCGCGGGGGCGTTCCTCACGGCTGTCCGCCTCATGCCGCACCGGGCGATCCGGCAGGCCTTCCGGCCGACGCGCGTGCGCGCGGCCCTGCTGGCCCTGGCCACCGGGCCGGCCGCCCGGCCGCTGACCGCCGAGCCGAAGACGCGCTGAGCGGAAGACCCCCTGAGCCCGACAAGGCTGTCGCTCCGCGGTGCGGACCCTCTTGGGGCCCGCGCCGCGGAGCGCGCTCGCGCTGTCCCTGCGGAGCCTGGCGCGCCGCCCAGGGTTCCGCGCCGCAACTGCGGCGGCGCGCGGGCCTTCGTCACGCGGACCGGTGAGGGGTGTGGAGGCGCGGGCGGGCGACCCAGCCTCCCGCGACGCGCCCGCCGTCCGGCGTGACCGATCCGCGGCCGCCCGGGCCCGGGGGCGGCCTCAGGTGCCGGGGATCTGCGCCCGGAGCCGCATCGGGCCGAACCGATCCTTCACGTTGCGGACCAGCCATTCCGGGAGGAGAAGCCGCACCGGCTCCCAGAGGCCGGAGAAGTCGCCGGCGCGGCGCAGGGCCAGCCAGGAGGCGACGCGCTGGCGCAGCGGCAGCATGCCGATGTAGTTCTTGGTCATCTCCGACACGGGGAAGTCCGAGCCGAACATGTCCTGGTGGCGCAGGTCGGGCTCGCCGAGATGGGGCGTCTCGGCCGGGCCGGGCGCGCCGGCCTCCGGGGGCAGGCGGGGCAGGGCCAGCGCCTGCGCGTAGATCGCGTCGAGTCCCGCCAGCCAGGCGGCCGGCGCGTAGAGGCCGGCGACCGCGGCGGCGCTCTCGGCGCCCGCGGCGTCCCGCGCCGCGGCGTCGGTGATGAGCGCCGCGAGGTGGGCCTCGTAGGCGGCTTGGTCGTGGGCGACCCGGGCCGTGACGTCGAGCCCCGGATGGTTGATCGCCACGATCTCCGCCGCCGCGGGGGCCTCGAACCGTGTCACCAGCGGCAGCCCGTAGGCGGCGGCCTCCAGCATCGAGGTCGACGACACGAACGGGTAGGAATCGACGTAGATGTCGGCCGCCTCGAAGAAGACCCGCGGGTCCGACAGCTCGGGATGGGCCGTGATGCGCCCGCCGGTGGCGGCCCGGGCCCGTTCCCAGTCGGCCCGCTCGCCGGGGCCGACCACGATGAGCCGGGCCCGCGGATGCGCCGCGAGGAGGTCGACGTGGCGATCCGCGTAGGTGACCGGCCCGACGTTGCGGTACTTGGCCCCCCGGGCCACCGAGACCAGGAGGACGCTGTCCTCCGGGACGCCCAGGGCCTGCTTGGCCGCGCTGCGGGCGCGCTGGCGCTCGGGCAGGGTGATCAGGGTCGGCAGCAGGAGGCTGCGGGCGGGATCGACGCCGCGCCGCGTGACGGCGAGCCGGCGCGCGGCCTCGCGCAGGTTGATCACCGCGTGGCTGATCCGCGTCCCGATCCAGAACAGGTGGTCGGCGTGGTTGAGGAGCAGGACCGGCGGGCTCTTCGCCGGATCCGCGAAGGCGATCAGCGGGACCACGTCCTCGCAGTGGATGTGCAGGACGACGACGTCGTAGCCGCGCGCGATCTGGCGCAGCTCCCGCGCCCAGGCGAGCTTGTCGCCCTTGTGGTGGTTCAGGTGGTGGATCCCGCCGCCGCTCTCGCGCACCGCGGCGGTGATCCGCCCGTCGACCGGGCCGCGATGCTGGGTCAGGGCGACGCCGTTGACCCGGTTGCGGTCGGCGCCGATCCAGAGCGCGAGCATCTTGGTGAGGCCGCCCACCGGGGCGAGCTGCGTGCAGACGTGGAGGACGCGCCGGTACGGAGCCCCGTCGGCCCGCGCGCCGTCCGGGCCGCCGCCATCGAGGGTCCGGCCGATCCCGGTCATCAACCGTTCGAGGCGCGGGCTCGCGAACACGCCGCAGTGCCGGTGCGCCGCCAGGGTCGCCGCGATGGCGGTCTCGACGGCCGCGCCGGCAGGGTTGCCGGCCGCCGCGAGACGCTCCGCGTGCCGCACCCGGGCATCGAAGGCCGCGAAGTTCGACCGGATCCGCCCGGCGCGGGACGCCGTCCCGCCCGCGGTTTCCCCATCGCCGTCACGGACGGGTTCAAACGCGCCTTTGACCATCACGCCCTCCGGGCCTCAGCGCTGCGACGCGGCGCCGTTCATTGTCCAGGTCCCCGCCTCGTGGAACACACCGAAGACGTCCGGCGCGAAGACGGGGTGCTCGATGTGGAAGCGGCCGCCGATCTTGGCCGCGAGGAGCCGCTCGAAGCCGCGCTGCCGGACCACCATCGAGACCGTGTAGGTGTCGGCGGTCAGGGTCAGCGGCGGCGTCAGCAGCTCCACCTCGCCCTCGCCCGCGAGGGCGGTCAGGCCGGCGCCGTCCGCCTGGGTGCTGAAATTGCAGCAGAGCAGCTCGTCGGACCGGGTGATCGAGAACAGGACGTGCGGGTCGGCGATCGGCTCGGCGGCGCTGTAGCGGGCCCGGATCCGCATCCGCTCGCCGTGGCGGAACAGCGTCCGCGGCGCGCCGGATTCGTCGGCGATCGTCACGTCGCTGATCCGGACCGGCAGGTCGCCGCTGTCGGGGCGGAACCACGCGGTGTCGGCGAGGTAGCTGTCCCGCTCGTAGTGGGTCAGGCCCTCGTCGGTGGGGCCGTCGTAGGCGACGCGGCCGCCCTTGATGTAGATCACGCGCTCGCACATGGTCTTGATGCTGAACATGTTGTGCGAGACCAGCAGGATCGTCGAACCCTTGCCCTGGAGGCGCCGGGCGAAGTCCATGCACTTGCGCTGGAAGGTGTAGTCGCCCACCGCCAGCACCTCGTCGAGGAGCAGGATGTCGGGCTCGAGATGCGCGGCGACCGAGAAGGCCAGCCGGACATACATGCCGCTGGAGTAGCGCTTCACCGGCATGTCGATGAAGTCGCCGATCTCCGAGAACGCGACGATCGCGTCGAACTTCGCGGCGATCTCCCGACGGTCCATCCCGAGGATCGAGCCGTAGAGGAAGATGTTCTCGCGGCCGGTCAGCTCCCGGTGGAAGCCGGTGCCGACCTCGAGCAGGGCCCCGACCCGGCCCTCGAGGCGGATCCGGCCGGTGGTCGGCGCGGCGATCCGCGACAGGAGCTTGAGGAGCGTGCTCTTGCCGGCGCCGTTGAGGCCGATGATGCCGACATTCTCGCCGTGCCGGATGCCGAAGCTGACCTCCTTCAGCGCCCAGAAGCTCTCCTGCGACGGGCGCGCCGCCGCGCGGCGGGTCACCAGGCCGCGGACGCCCTCGCTGAGCGCGTCGCGCAGCGAGTTCTGGTGCGCGGCGCGGGGGGCGCGCCAGTACTGCTTGCCGATATCCTGAACGCTGATTGCCATCGACATCAGATTACATCCGCGAAGGAGCGCTCCATGCGCTGGAAGAAGATCAGTCCGCTGATGAGCAGGGCGAAGGCGGCCGTGACCGAGACGGCGACCGCGAAGGCGTCGGGCGGCGTGCCGCCCAGGATGGCGAACCGGAACGCCTCGATCAGGCCGACCATCGGGTTGAGCGCGTAGATCCAGCGCACCGAGGCGGGCACGATGCTCGACGCGTAGACGATCGGCGAGGCGTACATCCAGATCTGGATCACGAACGGCAGCGTGTGCTTGATGTCCCGGAAGCGGACGTTGATCGGCCCGAGCCAGAGACTCACGCCGAGGGCGAGCATCGCCGTGACGAGCAGGGTCGGGACGGCCAGCACGAGGTGCCAGTCCGGCACCGCCCCGTACCAGGCCATCAGGGCCAGCAGCACGCCGAGCGCGATGGCGAAGTCGACCATGGGCGAGATCACCGTCGCCAGCGGGATGACCAGCCGCGGGAAGTAGATCTTCCGGATCAGCTCGGCCTCCGCCACGAGGCCGTTGGCGCTGCGCCGCACCGCCTCGGAGAAGTACGTCCACAGGACGACCGCGCTGCCGGCGAAGAGTGCGTAGGGGGCGCCGTCGGTGGGGATCTTGGCGAAGTGCCCGAAGATCACCGTGAAGATCAGGACGGTGAAGAGCGGCTGCGCGATCGCCCAGGAGGCGCCCATGGCGGTCTGCCGGTAGAGCACCTTCAGGTCCCGCAGGATCAGGACGCGCAGCAGGTCGCGATACTGCCAGAGGCCGACCGCGTCGAAGGCGACGATCCGGTCGTCGGGCGCGATCTCGGTCACCCGGAGCGTCGACGGGTCGGCCCGCTGTTCGGTCGGCCCGCGCTCCGACGTGCCGAGGGCAAGCGCATCCAAAGATTTCATCATTCGAGGCGGTCCCGCATGACGCTCTGAGCCCGTGGTCGAGCTCGGGGACCCGGTGCGAATCGGAAGTTGTGCCGCCCGGTCGTCCCGCCGGAACGGGCTATCATCGCGGTGCGGCGGTCCGAATTACACCTTTCGTCGTATCGGTCCGGCCGACTGAAGTGGTGGTTGTGATCAACGACCGTAATCGTAGCCAATCACGACAAATGAGACCTCGGGGGCGCGCCGCACGCGGCGTCGGTCCCCGTCCGGGACGACCGGCCCTCATCGGCCGGCGACCGGGACCAGGTTTCGGGAGAACCGCCATGCAGGACCCCGTGAGCGCCGCCGGCGCTCCGCTCGTGACGATCGCCATGCCGGCCCTGAACGAGGCCGCGCACATCGCCGACGCCATCGCGTCGGTGCTGCCCGACCGGGACGCCATCGCCTGCGAGCTGCTGGTGCTGGACGGCGGCAGTCGCGACGACACCTGCGCGATCGTCGCCGCCCTGAGCGCCCGCGACCCCCGCATCCGGCTCGTCCACAACGAGCGCCGCATCCAGGCGGCGGCGATCAACCTCGCCGCGCGGCTGGCGCATCCCGCCTCCGCCTACCTCGTCCGCGCCGATTGCCACGCCGTCTATCCGAAGGGGTTCGTGGAGAACCTCGTCGGCACGATGCGCCTGCGCCAAGCCGTCTCGGTGGTCGTGCCGCTCCGGACCGTCGGGGTCACGCCGCTGCAGAGGGCGATCGCGGCGGCGCAGAACAGCCGCCTCGGCAACGGCGGCTCGGCCCACCGACAGGGCGGCATCTCGGGCTACGTCGCCCACGGCCACCACGCGGCCTTCGACCGGCGCGAGTTCCTCCGGGTCGGCGGCTACGACGAGACCTTCACCCACAACGAGGATGCCGAACTCGACCGGCGGCTCTGCGCGGCGGGCGGGCGGATCTACCTCGCCGCCGAGCTCGCCATCACGTACTTCCCGCGCCCCTGCCTCCGCAGCCTCGCCCGGCAGTACCTCCACTACGGGCGCGGCTGCGCGCGGACACTCGAGAAGCACGCCAGCCTGCCGCGCGCCCGCCAGATCCTGCCGGCCCTGGTCCTGCTCTACGCCGTCGCGGCCCTGCCCCTGGCGGCCCTGATGCCCGCCCTGCTGATCCCGCTGCTGCTCTATGCCGGGGGCTGCGTCCTCAGCGGCCTCGCCCTGGCGCTGAAGGCGCGGGAGCCCGTCCTGGTCATGAGCGGCCCGGCGGCGGTGACCATGCACCTGTCCTGGGCGGCGGGGTTCCTGTCCTATCCGGGCTACCGGCGGACGCTGCTCCGGGCCGCCCTGCGAAGGAAGCGCCGCCTGCTCGGCCTCCCGCCGGGATCCGACGCGGCGCGCGTCAACTGACCGCCTGAGGCCCCGTCGGCCGCCCCCGCCGGCCGCGCTCCGCCATGTGCGGAGCGCGGCCGGGGCATGTCAGAAGCCCGACGCTCTCTCGCATCCGTCGCCCATTGGCCCTTCGGGGCGGTGGTCTCGCGCGACCAAGGCGATTATCGACACGCGCAACGATCCGGCCGCGTCAGGGCCCGGAGACCGGCCGCGCGCCGCGCGCGGCAGCCCAGGAGAGTTGTGACCGTGCCCGACAGTACCCCGCGTCCCGTGATGCTCGTGATCCTCGACGGCTGGGGTCTGCGGGACGCGGTGGCCGACAACGCCGTCCACCAGGCCAGGACGCCGGTCTTCGACGGTCTGATGCGGGAGCGCCCCCGGTCGCGGCTGACGACCTTCGGCGCCGATGTCGGCCTGCCCAAGGGGCAGATGGGCAATTCCGAGGTCGGCCACCTCAACATCGGCGCGGGCCGCGTCGTCCTGCAGGACCTGCCGCGGATCGACGCGGCGGTCGCCGACGGCTCCCTCGCCCGGAACCCGGCCCTGGTCCGGTTCATCGAGGCGCTGCGCGCGTCGGGGGGGACCTGCCACCTCGTCGGCCTGCTCTCGCCCGGCGGCGTCCACGCGCACCAGGACCACGCCGTCGCGCTGGCGCGCGCGCTGACGACGGCCGGCATCCCGGTCCGGCTCCACGGCTTCACCGACGGGCGCGACATGCCGCCCCGCTCGGCCGCCACCTGCATCGCCGACGTCGCGGCCGCCCTCCCGAAGGGCGCCCGCATCGCGACGCTGTGCGGCCGCTACTTCGGCATGGACCGCGACCGGCGCTGGGAGCGGGTCCAGACGGCCTACGACGCCCTCACGGAGGCGCGCGGCACCCGGTTCGAGCGGGCCGGGCAGGCGGTCGCCGCGTCCTACGCGCAGGACGTGTCCGACGAGTTCATGCGGCCCGCGATCATCGGCGACTACGCCGGCATGCGGGACGGCGACGGCATCCTGAGCTTCAATTTCCGCGCCGACCGCACCCGGCAGATCCTGGAGGCGCTGCTCGACCCGGCCTTCGCGGGCTTCGAGCGCGCGCGCACGGTCCGCTTCGCCGCCGCCCTGGGGATCGTCCAGTACAGCGTCGAGATCGACGCCTTCGCCGACACCCTGTTCGGGGCCCTCGACCTGCCCAACGGCCTCGGCGAGACCGTGGCCCGGGCCGGGCGCGCGCAGCTGCGCATGGCCGAGACCGAGAAGTACCCGCACGTCACCTACTTCATGAACGGCGGCCGCGAGGAGCCCTTCGAAGGGCAGGACGCGATCCTCGTGCCCTCGCCGAAGGTCGCGACCTACGACCTGCAGCCGGAGATGTCGGCGCCCGAACTCACCGACCGCGCCGTGGAGGCGATCGGCTCCGGGCGCTACGACCTCATCATCCTGAACTTCGCCAACCCCGACATGGTCGGCCACACCGGCAGCCTCGCGGCCGCCGTGAAGGCGGTGGAGACCGTCGACACCTGCCTCGGCCGCGTCGTCGAGGCGGTGACGGCCCAGGGCGGGGCGCTGCTGGTGACCGCCGACCACGGCAATTGCGAGATGATGCGCGATCCCGAGACCGGCGAGCCGCACACCGCCCACACCCTCAACCCGGTGCCCGCCGCGCTCGTCGGCGTCGACGGCGTGACCCTGGCCGACGGCCGGCTGGCCGACGTGGCGCCGACGCTCCTCGACCTGATGGGACTGGACCAGCCGGCCGAGATGACCGGCACGTCGCTGATCCGCCCGCGGGGCGAGGGCTGAGGGCCGGGGCCGGCGGCACGCCGCCTGCGAAGCCCGGGCTGTCATGCGCGCCGTCCCTGCGTTACCTCCCGCCACGGGCCGGTCTGTCCCAGCGTGGTGCGAGGTCGTGGTGCGTCTGACCGGTTCTAGGACATGATCGCCCGGCACAGCCTGATCTACGTCGGCTCCCGGGGCTTCGCGGCCGCCCTGAACATGGCCTCCGTGGCGGTGTTCACGCGGCTCGCGCCGGTGGAGAGCTACGGCACCTACCTGTACGTCCTGTCCTGGGCGCTGGTGCTCTACGGGGCGACCTGCCAGTGGCCGAAATTCGCGTTCTTCGCCCTCTACGACGAGGCGCGCGAGCCCGCGCAGGTCGGCACCGTGGTGCGGATCCTGGGCGGCACGCTGCTCCTCGCCGGGCTCGGCAGCGCGCTCGCCGCCGCCCTCGGCCTGATGCCGGCGCGGATGGCGGCCGCGATCCTGGCGCTGGCCTTCGGGACCACCCTGTTCGAGGGCTCCACCGAGATCGCCCGCACCCGCCTGCGGGCCGGGGCGGTGGCAGCCTCGGTGATGAGCCGCGCCGTCCTGATCCTGGCCCTCGGCAGCCTGGCGCTGCACCTCTCGCAGGATCCCCTGCACCTCGCCTTCGCGGTGGCGGCCGCGAACGCCCTGGCCTCCCTCCCGGCCGCCGCCACGATCGCCCCGATGATGCCCGGCCGCGGCAGCCGCGCGGAGGCCCTGCGGCTGTTCGCCTACGGCTGGCCGCTGGTGCTCTCCTTCGGGACGGCGGCGCTGGCCCAGAGCCTCGACCGGCTGATCATCGCCAAGACGGTGGGTCCCGCGGGGCTCGGCGCCTACGGGGCCCTGGCCGACTTCCTGAAGCAGAGCTTCATCGTGTTCGGCGAGGCGATCGCCCTCTCGCTGATCTCGATCGCCAAGCGCGAGGCGCGGGTGGGCGGGATGGCGGCGGCCTCCGGGGTTCTGCGCGACGCCGCCCGGGCCATGACGCTGATCGCGGCCTTCGGGGCCGTGTTCTTCCTGTGCTTCGACGACCTGGTCGTGGCGGTGCTGCTCGGGCCCGACTACCGGGCCGAGGCGCGGGAGCTCGCCCCGGTGCTGATCCTGGCGAGCATCCTGATGATGTTCCGCGCCTACTATTTCGGGCAGGTGATCTACTTCGCCCGCTCCAGCGGCCTGGAAGCGGCCGCCGCCTTCGCGACCCTCGCCACCGTCGCCGCGCTGTCGCTCCTGCTGATCCCGCGCTTCGGCGCCGCCGGGGCGGCCCTCGCCTTCGCGGGCGGCCAGAGCGCGGCCTGCCTCGTGCTGGTGCTCGGCGCCCGCCGGACCGGCACGACGATGCCGCTGCCGCTCGCCGACATGGCCGGCATCGCCGGGATCGCGCTGGCCTGCGGCGCGGTGAATGCCGGCATCGCCCTGGTCCCCGGCGGCCTGCTGCCGCCGGGACAGGCCCTGCGCCTCGTCCTGCTCACCGCCGCCGCCGGGGTGACGGCGTGGCGCTACGACGTGCTCGGCTTCGCCGGCGCGATCCGTCACCGTCTCGCCGCCTGACGGTCCCGCGATGGCAGGCCCCGCGTCGGACACCCCATCGAACACGGCCGCGCTTCCCGGCGGGCTCGTGGCGGCGGTCCGGCCCTTCGACGGGGCGGCGCCCTGGGTCCCGGCCTGGCGGGCCCTGGGTCGGGCGAGCCTGGTGCGGAACCCGTTCTACGAGGCGGGCTACGCCCTGGCGGCCCGCGACGCCTTCGGGGCGGGCGTCCGGCTCCTCCTCGTCGCCGACCGGCCGCCCGAGGCGCCCGGGGCCCGGCTCGTCGCCGCCTGGCCGTTCCGGCCGTCGCGCCGCCGCTGGGGCGTGCCGCTGCCGCTGCTCGTGGGCTGGACCCACGGCTACGCCCCGTTCGGGGCGCCGCTCCTCGACGGCGCCGCCCCGGAGGCCGCCCTGGCGGGGCTGCTCGCCGCGCCGGGCGCCCTCGGCCTGCCGCCGCGCCTCCTCCTGCCGAACGCTCCGACCGGCGGTCCCCTGCCTGAACTCCTGGCGGCGCGGGGCGGGCGCCGCGCCGCCTACTGGCCGCACGACCGCGGCCTGCTCGACCTGACCGGCCTCGGGCCGGAGGCGCGGGCCTCCTATCTCGGGCACCTCTCCGGGCAGCGCCGCCGCAAGCTCCGCCGCGCCCGCGCGCGCCTGGAGGCGGCGGGGCCCGTGATCTTCGAGATCCTCGCCGCGCCCGAATCCCTCGGCCCCGCCCTCGACGCCCACGTCGCCCTGGAGGCCGCCGGCTGGAAGGGTCAGGCCGGCACGAGCCTGGCGCAGCGGCCGGCGGAGATCGCCTTCCTGCGCGCCGCCCTGGCCGATCTCAGTGCAGATCTCGGGGCCGATCGCGGGGCAGCGGACGGCGTGCGGATCGCGCGCCTGCGCCAGGGCGACCGGCTCCTGGCCTCGCTGATCCTGCCGGTCACCGGCCGGGAGGCCTGGGTGCTGAAGATCGCCAACGACGAGACGCGGCCGGAGACCGCGCCGGGGGTCCAGCTCGTCCACCGGCTGACCGAGGCGGTGGCCGGGGGCGAGTGGCCGATCGACCGGATCGATTCCTGCGCGCCGCCGGACTTCGCCCTCGGCACCACCTTCTGGACCGCGCGCCGGCCGATCGCCCATCTGCTGGTGGAGGCGGGCCGCGATCCGCTGTTCCCGGTGGCCCGGACCCTGGAGCGGGCCCGGGAGCGCGTTGCCCGGGCGCGTGTCACCATCCGAAACGGGCGATCTGCTCCAGTCGCGCCCGCGTCGCCGCCGCGTCGCGGCCCGTGACGGCGATCCGCCCGGACAGGTCGTAGCAGGTCGCGCAGAACGGCAGCTGCAGCAGCGTGTACCCGTCGTCCCGCGCCCGGGCGACGGAGGCGATGAGGCAGGGCAGGACCGGTTCGTCGGGCGGCCCGGCGAGGCAGTCGGCCCGGGGGCTGCCGAAGGCCGGCCGGTTCGGCCAGGTCAGCAGGAGCGTGGTCCCGCCCCGGCGGTCCGGGGCCGGCGGCAGGGTGTAGCTGCGCAGGAACAGCGCGCAGGCCGCGAGGACGAGGACCGGCAGGATCAGGGCTGTGCGCATCGGCGGTGTCCTCGCGCCTCAATCCCCCGCGTCGAAGCGCGTCCGATAGAACACCTCGCGGCCGGCGCCGTCGATCACCCGGACCGCCTCGGCCGGCTCGCCCGAGCGCTGCGGCACCCGGGCGCGGGCGAACAGCCGCATGGCCCGCTCCTGCGCGCTCTCCAGGCTGCCGACCCGCACGGAGATCCGCGTCTGGATCTCGTCCGGCTCCGGTCCGAGGACTTCGATGTGGAAGGTCTCGCGCACGGGTATCCGCCTGATCGAGGGATCTTCAGCGCCGGATATCGGGATCCGGCCGCCGGCCGCCATAGCATGTTCCGGCCGGGTATCGGGTCCGGCGCCGGCCGGCGAGCCCGGGACGACGCGCCGCGGGCCAGATCTCGGCACGAAGTCCAATTGCCCCGCGGCCCGCCTCGGCACTAAGAGGGCCGCTCCGCCCGAGGAGACATCACCGGAGGAACCCCGTGGACCCGCTCAAGGCCGCCGCCGCGACGCTTCTCTGCCTCGCCCTGTTCTGGCTGGCCTTCCGGCTGACCCGGCGCCTGGTCGATCTCGCCATCGCGGGGGGCTACGCCGAGGAGCGCCGCCGGCTCGCCGAGGAGGAGGCCGCTCAGGCCGAGGCGGGCGCCGTCCCGCAGGCCTCGGCCATCCGGGCCAGCCCCGCGAGCTTGGCCTCGAACAGGGACCAGTCATCCGCCGCGGCGATCGGCGCCCACAACGCCTCCACCTCGTCGATCAGGAGCGTGCAGGGCGCCTCCGCGAAGTAGGGATGGTCGAGCCGCGCGCCCGGGGCGGGCGCGAGCGGCTCCAGCGCGGCCCGCACCGGCGCGAAGGCCTCGTGCGCGTAGTGGCCGGCGGACGGCCCGGCCTGCGCGCGGGGCGCGCTCGCGAGACCGCCGTACCAGTCGAAGAAGAACCGCTCGAAGGGCGCCCGCGTCTCGGCGAGGAACCGCCAGACCGCCGAGACCAGCCGGTCGGTCTCCGGCCGCGGCGCCGCGGCGAGGCCGAGTCGGCGGAACAGGGCCTCGGCGAACGCCTCCTGCAGGGCCGGCCCGAACCCGGAGAGCGCCGCTTCCAGGCGCGCCTGGGGGGCCAGCACCAGCAGGCAGTCGGCGAGCCGCGCGAGGTTCCAGAACAGGGCCTCCGGCTGGCGGCCGAAGCTGTAGAGCCCGGTCTCGTCGAAGTAGGCGGCCGTGAAGTCCGGATCGTAATGCGGCAGGAAGCGCCAGGGCCCGTAATCGAAGCTCTCGCCGGTGACGTTGATGTTGTCGCTGTTGAGGACCCCGTGCACGAAGCCGGCCGCCGCCCACTGCGCGCCCATCCGGGCGACCCGGGCGACCACGTCCTCCAGGAAGGCGACGGCGCGATCCTCCACGCCGTCGCGCCAGAGCTCCGGCCGGTGGGTCGCGATCGTGTGGTCGAGGAGCCGGGCGATGTTGTCCGGGTCGCCGAGCGCCAGGAAGCGCTGGAAGCTGCCGATGCGGATGTGGCCGTGCGACAGGCGCACCAGCACCGAGGAGCGCGCCGGCGAGGGCTCGTCGCCGCGCACGAGGTCCTCGCCGGTCTCGATCAGGCTGAAGCTCTTCGAGGTGTAGACGCCCTGCGCCTCCAGGAGGGCGGTGGCCAGCACCTCGCGCACGCCGCCCTTGAGGGTGAGCCGCCCGTCGGCACCGCGCGACCAGGGCGTCGTGCCGCTTCCCTTGGTGCCGAGGTCGAGGAGGCGCCCGTCCAGGCGGTCGTGCAGCTGCGCGAACAGGAAGCCGCGCCCGTCGCCGAGGTCCGGATTGTAGGCGCGGAACTGATGGCCGTGGTAGCGCAGGGCCAGCGGCGTCTCGAAGCTGCCCGGCAGGGGCTCGAACCGGCCGAAATGGGCGATCCACGCCGCCTCGGACAGCCCGCCCAGGCCGACCCGCTCCGCCCAAGTCTGGTTGCGGTAGCGCAGGATCGTCCGCGGGAACCGGGCCGGCGTCACCGGATCGAAGAAGGCGGGGCCGAGATCGGCGTGGCGCCGGGAGGGCGTGAAGGCGGTGTCGTCCATGCGGCGGCGCGTCTCGCGGGGTGGGGATGAGTCCCGTTGTACCAAGCGAGCCGGACGCGATCCGTTGCCGATCCCGTCCTTGCGAGCGGAGCGAAGCAACCCAGTGCAGCGGGACATCGGCCGAGCGTGGCGCCGCCTGGATTGCTTCGCTCCGCTCGCAAAGACGGTGGCCGACCCGAGAGGCCTCACGTCCTAGAGCCGTTCCCGATCGGGTTGGGACGCAGGCGATCGGCGAGCCCGTGCCGAACGAGGCGCGGGTCCCCTCTCCCGTGCGGGAGAGGGACAGGGTGAGGGATGAGAACAGTCCGGAAGAGTCGCGGCCTGTACGCGCATCGGCGGCCTGTTCAGTCCTGATACTTCGCGTCCCTCACCCCAACCCTCTCCCGCACGGGAGAGGGGGCCTGGCGCGGCTGGCGAGACCGGGCTCGCCGTCCTTCCCGACCGTTGCAACATGGTCGGATACGGCTCTAGATGCGCGGTCGGGCCGTCCCGGACACCTGCCGCAGGGCCTCGCCGGCGATCATCGCGGCCGCGACCGCGACGTTGAGCGAGCGCAGGCCCGGCCGGATCGGCACCACGATCCGGGCGTCGGCGGCCGCGTGAACCGCCTCCGGCACGCCGGCGGATTCGCGCCCGACCATCAGGCAATCGTCCGGGCGGAAGGCGAAGTCCGTGTAGGGCACGGCGCCGGCCGTGGTGGCGAGGACGAGCCGGATCCCGGCCTCGGCCCGCCACGCCGCGAAGGCCGCGAAGGAGCGGTGCCGGGTGATCGCCACGTGGTCGAGGTAGTCCAGGCCCGAGCGGCGCAGGTGGCGGTCCGAGACGTCGAAGCCCGCGGGCTCCACGATCTCCACCGCCAGCCCGAGGCAGGCGGCCATGCGCAGCATCGTGCCGGTGTTCTGCGGAATGTCGGGCTGGTAGAGGGCGAGGCGGAGCATGGCGCCGGCCTTGTGCGGGGCGGAAGGCCCCGCCGTCAAAGGCCCCCGGCGCCGACGCGCAGCCGGCAAACCGCCGGGCCGGCCCCGGCCGGGGCCGAGACCGCGCGGAACTTAAGCCCCGCCAGAACCTTGAGGCGGCGCTACCCCCCTGTGCGGCCCCCGTCTGAAAGACCTGCTCCGATGCGCACCCCGCTCCTCGCCTCGGCCCTCCTGCTGGCCGGCCTCGCCACCGCCTCGGCGCAGACCGACGGCGCCAAGCCGGACGGCGGCGCTGCCGCGACCCCGGTCCCCGGCCAGCCCGCCACCATGGCCGACAGCCTGCGCCCGACCTTCGTGGCCCAGGCCCCCGACGACATGGTCGCCAGCAAGCTGATCGGCTCCAGCGTCGTCAACGGCGCCAACGAGACGATCGGGCAGATCGCCGACTTCGTCCTCGACCAGAAGGGGGCCGTGAAGGCCTGGATCATCGGGGTCGGCGGCTTCCTGGGGATCGGCTCGAAATACGTCGCGGTCGACCCGTCCGTGCTCAAGCTCGACCGCACCGACGGCAAGACCCTCCAGGCGCGGATCGACACGACCAAGGACCAGCTCCGGGCGGCGCCGGAATACGTCTATCTCGGCAAGGAGCCGCCGAAGGGCGCCGCCCCCGCGAGCCCCGCGGGGGAGCCGGCCTCGAAGCCGTAGCGGTCGCGCCGGCGCGGCGCCGGTCGGCCGGCCGGCGGCACCGCGCCGGCTTGCCTCCGCGCGCCGTTGTGTGCTGTGCCGGCCTCCCCGGAGGTCGGAACCCGTCCCATGCGCCGCGCCCTCGTCCCGCTCCTCGCCTTCTGCCTCGGCCTCATCGGCCTGACCGGGGCGGCGGTGTTCGCGTTCCTGCCCGACAAGGCGCCGGTGGGCGTGCCGAGCGTCGGCGGCCCGTTCACGCTGGTGAACCAGGACGGGCGCACCGTCACCGAGCGCGACTTCGCCGGCGCGACGCACCTCGTGTTCTTCGGCTTCACCCACTGCCCGGACGTCTGCCCGACCACCCTGCAGCAGATCTCCGACGTGCTCGCCGCCCTGGGGTCGAAGGGCAAGACGATGCGGGTCGCCTTCGTCACGGTGGATCCCGAGCGCGACGATCCGGCGAGCCTCAAGACCTACCTGTCGAGCTTCGACCCGCGCATCACCGGCCTCACCGGCACGCCCGAGCAGGTCACCGCCACCGAGAAGGCGTACCGGGCCTATGCCCGCAAGGTGCCCGCCAAGGACGGCGATTACACGATGGAGCACACCGCCCTGGTGTACATCATGGACGCGCAGAACCGCTTCCTCGGCGCCCTCGACCTGACCCGGCCAGCCGACGAGGTCGCCGCGCAGCTCGCCAAGAAGATCTGACCGCCGGCCGGCCCGGCGCGCGTCAGAGCGTCAGAGCGTCATCCCGGCGTGGAAGCGGTCGGGGGAGAGCGGCAGCAGGAACTGCACGCCGAAGCCGCCCTCGAAGTAGCGCACCAGCCGGCCTGGCGTGCTGCCCACCGTGACGGCGGCGCCGAGGGGCAGCGGCACCGGGCAGGAGATCGCCACGCCCGACATCGAGATGTCGATGAGGCGCGCCCGGATCTCGCGACCGCCCTCGACGCGCAGGACCACCGCCGTGTTGGTCGGCACGAGGCGCTCGTGCGAGCGTCCCTCCGGCAGGCCCAGCATCTCCCGGTTCGCCAGCCAGGTGAGCTGGGAGGCGAGCTTGTCGCGCTTGCGCGACGTGGCGTTGAGCTGGACCGCGAACCCGTCCGGGCAGGTGCGGGCGACGACGCCCTCGATGCGGCCGATATGCTCCAGGTAGAGCACCACGCGCTCGCCGACCGCGCCCTTGACCGCGCAGGTCAGCCGCACGCCGCCCGGCGACATGTCCACGGTCTGGCAGGGATATTCCCGGCGATCGGCCAGCATGTAGCGGCCGAGCACGGCGACCCGCACGCGCTGGTGGCGGCGCTGGTCGGCGGCACCGCGCGCCGGCTCGGCGGCGAGGCCGCGCAGATCAGTTCCAGCGGTGGCCTCGACCGCGATCATTCCGAGATTGGTCCTGCGCCGGAGAATGGCCGGTGCAGACTAGGCACGGACAGTTACGAAACCCTTTTTTCCTGCTTCGGGATCGATCGGCCTTGTAGAAACATCCATTGTCGAGCCCCGCCGCGTCGTGCGCGATCGACTTGCGCGCCGAAGATTTCCTCGGGCGCGCGCGCTGATTCGATCGAACTGGCCGTCCGGGACCGGGCGTAACCTTGGACGAATACGGTTCTCAGGCGCGCCCGCCGGCGTGGACGAGGAGGTGGCCGTGGCGCACCGGCCCGGGGTAGCCCGCGCTCGTGCGCACGGCGGTGCGGGCGGGCGGGACCGGCTCGGTCCGGCGGCTGGGCAGGATGCGCAGGGAGGTGGTCTCCGCCTCCACCAGCGGGCGCAGGCCGAGCCAGTGCGGCGCGCCGTCGAGGCTGAGGGTGCCGAGGGCGCGGACCTGCGTCCGGCCGCGGTGGCGCAGGGGCAGGAGCAGGAGTTCGAGATCGGCCGCCTCGCCGGCCGCGTTGGTGCCGCGCAGGCCCGCCACGACGCCCAGCGTGTCGCTGGCCACGATCTCGACGATCCGCCAGGGATCCGTCGCCCGGGAGCCCCACAGCTTGGCGAAGGGCTCGCCCTTCAGCTCGCGGCCGTACAGGGCGCAGACCCGGGTCCCCGCGAGCCGGATGCTCGCGGAGCGGCTCGGCATGTCGAGTTCCAGGATCAGGCTGTCGGCGAGGAGGTGCCGGATCTCGCCCGGCTCGATCTCGGCGCGTTCCGGCGCGGCCCGTTCTCCGCGCAGGCGCTCCCAGTAGGCGTGGAGCATGCGGCTGGTGGGATGCTTCATCGGTGTCCCGATTCTCAACGCCTGTGGTTCATCCCCGGATCATTCTGGCACATCCGCGGGGGTGTGACCGGCCGATCCGGGCGTTCACCGCGTCCGGGCGCACGGGCCGTGCCGGCTCCCGCACCCGCGCGTCGCCGGTCCCGCCGGCGCCGCGCGGGGCGGGGGGTAGCGCGTCGTGGCCGGCGACACAATCGTCGCACCCCGCCGGGCGCACCGCGGCCGTCCGGGACGGATCCGGGGTGAAGACGGGGCGGTGCGCGATACGGACCGCGATCCGACCGGTATTTGCGAGCTTCAATACGTCGCCGGGGCTTGCCCGATCGCGCCGCGCCCCGACATGGTGCGGCGATGGACGCCTCCCCTGATTTCCCGCGGCAGAGCCGCGTGCCCGTGTTCAACATGCCGGGCATCGTCACCGCGTCGATCGGGCTGCTCCTGGCGATCCAGGCGGTGCGCGAGTTCCTGCTGCCGGACACCTGGGACATCCGCCTCGTCCTCGACCTCGCGCTGGTCCCGGCGCGCTGGACCCTCTGGTTCGATCCCGGCCGGGCCTCCGAGGTGATCCGCGCCGCCGCCGATCCGGGCGATCCCGGCCTGGAGGCGGCCCGCGAGGCCTTCGCCCGCTACATCGTGGGCGAGCACGCCCTCCAGCCCTGGACGCTCGTCACCTACGGGCTGCTGCACGGCTCGTGGATGCACGTGATCTTCAACAGCGTCTGGCTCGCGGCCTTCGGTGCCCCGGTGGCGCGCCGCTGCGGCGCCCTGCGCTGGTGCGTGCTCGCGCTGGCCGGCACGGCGGCCGGCGGACTTCTCCACATCCTGATCGACCCGCTGAGCGCGGGGCCGCTGGTCGGCGCCTCGGCGGGGATCTCGGCCCTGATGGCCGCCGCCGCGCGGTTCGTGTTCCAGCCGCCGGTCTCGGGCTACGGCGCGCCGGCCTGGCAGGTGCCGCCGCCCCGTCCCGCCGAGACGATCCCGGAGCTGCTGCGCAACCGGACCGCGGTGTCGTTCTTGGTGATCTGGCTGCTGACCAACCTGCTCTTCGGCCTCGTCAGCGTGCCGCTCGTCGGCGAGAACGCCGCCATCGCCTGGGACGCCCATCTCGGCGGCTTCATCGCGGGCTTCTTCCTGTTCCCCCTGGTGGATCCCCGGGAGCCGCGCCGGCACTGAGTCCCTGCCATCGACGCCCGGCACCTTGCCATCCGGCCGGATCGATCACACACTCGCCACAATGTGAACGAGCCGGGCCAACCCGGCCGAGAACGCCATCAGGGCGCCGCGGGCTGACGGCGCACCGGCCGCGTCACATAGGGAGAGAGCCATGACCGTCGCACGCATCCTCGCCGAGAAGGGCAGCTCCGTCGTCACCGTGGGCCCCGACAAGACCCTCGATGAGGTGATCCAGATCCTCGCCGACAAGCGGATCGGCGCCCTCGTGGTCGCCCAGGCCGACGGGACGGTGGCGGGCATCATCTCCGAGCGGGACATCATGCGGGCGCTCGCCCGGCACGGGGGCTCGGCCTTCGACGCGCCGGTCTCGGCCCACATGACCTCGGCGGTCACGACCTGCGGCCGGACCACCACGATCGAGGAGGTCATGACCCTCATGACCGACGGGCGCTTCCGCCACGTGCCGGTCTGCGAGGACGGGCGGCTGATCGGGCTGGTCTCGATCGGCGACGTGGTGGCGCGCAAGATCGCCACCGTCGAGGCCGAGCACCAGGCCCTGCGCGACTACATCACGATGGCGTAGGGGCGCGGAACCGCGCGTCTCTCTCGCCCTCCGCCCCCGGGCCTCGCCGGTTCAGGGCAGGCCGCCGGGGCCGGGGCGCGACGCGCTCCCTCTCCCGTGCGGGAGAGGGTTGGGGTGAGGGATCAGGTCTTTCCGGAGCGGTCGCACCCCTCACCCTGTCCCTCTCCCGCACGGGAGAGGGGACCCCCGCCCCTTCGCGTCGACGGGCCAGCAGGCCGACATCGCGAGCCCGTATCGCCCGCGGTCCGCCTCACGCCTTCAGGGGATCGAGCGTGACGTGCCAGAGGTCGGTGTCGGCCGCGTCCTTGAGGGTCACCGTCATCTGCTCGGTGGCGCCGTCCACCGCCACGTGGCCGAAGAACTGGTAGCCGGCGGCCGGCGACAGGTTCACCTGGCCCTTGTCGGGCGCCTTCACGTAGCGCAGCTGCGGCCCGAACGTGTTGTCCAGCGCGTTCGGCCCGAAGGTGCCGGCGTGCAGCGGCCCGGAGACGAACTCCCAGAACGGCTCGAAATCCTGGAACTGCGCCTTGTCGGGGTCGTAGTAGTGGGCGGCCGTGTAGTGCACGTCGGCCGTGAGCCAGACCGTGTTGCGGATCCCCGCGCTCTTGATGAAGCGCAGGAGGTCGGCGATCTCCAGCTCGCGCCCGAGCGGCGGCCCGTCGCCCTGCGCCACCGCCTCCGAGCCGAAATTCCGGTCGGTGTCGTAGGTCACCACGAGGCCGAGCGGCATGTCGGCGGCGATCACCTTCCAGGTCGCGCGGGACTCGAGCAGCGCCCGCTTCAGCCACGCGATCTGCTGCGGCCCGAGGAAGTGGGACTCGGGCCCGTACGCCGTCTGCCGGTTCTCCCCGTTCGGGCCCCGGTAGGAGCGCATGTCGAGCATGAACACGTCGACCAGCGGGCCGTAGCCGATCTTGCGGTAGACCCGGCCGGGCTCCGACGGCTCGAAGCGCATCGGCATGTACTCGTGGAAGGCCTTCGCCGCGCGCAGCTGCAGGGCCAGCACGTTCGGGTCGGCGTACTTCTTCTTCAGGTGTTCGGCCCGGGTCAGCGGCTCGCCCGGCCACCAGTTGTTGGTGACCTCGTGGTCGTCCCACTGGGCCAGGATCGGCACGGCGGCGTTCATCGCCAGCACGTTCCGGTCGGTGAGGTTGTACTTGTGCCGGCCCCGGAACTCCGCGAGCGTCTCGGCCGGCTTGGCCACCTCCTCGGTCACTCGGTTGCGCCACAGGCTGCCGTCGGGGAGCTTCACCTCGGACGGGATCGGCCCGTCGGCGTAGATCGTGTCGCCGGAATGGATGAAGAAGTCCGGCCGGTTCTTCAGGATGGCGGAGTAGATCGTCATGCCGCCGCGGGCCTCGTCGATGCCCCAGCCCTGGCCCGCCGTGTCGCCCGACCAGCAGAACGACACCGAGCGCCGGTCCGCCGGCGCGGTCCGGAACCGCCCGACCTGGGCCGGCCCGACGATGGTCGGCGCGGCGACGTCCTCCAGGCGGACCCGGTAGAACACGTCCTGGCCGGCCGGCAGCCCGGTCAGCGCCACCTTCACGGTGCCGTCGGTCTCCGGCAGGGCGTCGGCGAAGACGCCGCCGCGGATGTCGGCGAAGCTCTCGGTGGTCGCCCACTCGACGATCGCCCGGGCCGGCCGGTCGGACCGGGCCCAGACCACCGCCGAGTCGGTGCCGACGTCGCCCGACTGGAGGCCGTGGGTCAGGAGCGGCCGGTCGGCGGCGCGGCTCAGGCCGGGCCGTCCGAGGCCCGTGGCCAGCCCGACGAGGCCGGCGCCTCCGGACAGCAGGATCTGACGGCGACTCGTATACATTGGAGCTTCTCCAGCATGCACGGGCGCCCATCGCAGGCGGCCACGACAGCCGGATGACGGCCCCCTCCGGACGGGGCGCGCCCGGATCCCTCAGGCCCGCGCGGCCGCGCCCTCCAGCACGGCCCGGATCCGGGGCAGGGCGGCGCGGGCGGCGCGGTGCCCGAGGGCGATGCCCTCCGCGGCCCGGTGGAAGTCGAACAGCCCGAAGGCCCCGAGATCCGGGCCGATGGCCACGTCCGGCGGGTCGCGCTCCAGCCGGGCCCGCGAGATCCGATCCTGGGTGGTGTTGAACGCGTCGAGCACCACCCGGGCGATGCCCGGCACGGCGATCTCGGGCTCGGGCCGGTCGAAGCCCGGCAGGCGCCCGCGCACGACCTGCAGGAAGCCCCGGCGCGGCGGGGCCGGGTGCGGCGCCTCGCGCACCACCGGTCCGCCGGTGTCGCCGTTGAGGTTGACGCAGATGACGAGGTCGGCCCCGAGCGCCCGGGCGAGCGCCACCGGCACCGGATTGACCAGGGTCCCGTCCATCAGCACGCGGCCGTCATGGGCCACCGGCGGGAACAGGCCGGGGATCGCGTAGGAGGCGCGCACCGCGTCCACCGCCGGGCCCTCGGTCAGGCTGACCTCGTGGCCGGTCCCGTACTCGGTGGCGACGCAGCCGAAGCGGATCGGCAGCGTCTCGATGCGGCGCTCGCCGAGATCCGCGGCGAGGCGCTGGCGCAGGCGGTTGCCGGCGATCAGGCCGGAGCCCGGCAGGCGGGGGTCGATCAGCCCCACGACCCGGCGCCGGGTCAGCGCCCGGGCGAAGGCCTCGAGCCGGTCGAGGCGCCCGGCCGCGTAGCAGGCGCCGACCACGGCGCCGATGGAGCAGCCGGCCACCACGGTCGGCGTGATGCCGCCTTCCTCCAGGGCGCGGATCACCCCGATATGCGCCCAGCCCCGGGCCGAGCCGCCCCCGAGGGCGAGCCCGACCTGCGGGCCGGGGCTCGGCGGCGGGCGGACCGGTTCGACGGCTCCGGGCGGGAAATGCAAGTCGGCGGACTCGTCTTGCCACCGCGTGGCAAGAGGGCGGTTCATCGCCCGGCGGCTTTCAGGACGACCCGGCCGTCCGCCTCCCGGACGACGCTGCGGTAGAAGCAGTCGCGCCGGCCGGTGTGGCAGCAGCCGCCGTCGCCGCCGACCTCGACGCGGATCAGCAGGGCGTCCTGGTCGCAGTCGACCCGCATCTCGACGACGCGCTGGATCTGGCCGCTGGTCGCGCCCTTGTGCCAGAGCTCCCGGCGCGAGCGCGACCAGTACCACGCCTCGCCGGTCTCGAGGGTGCGCGCCAGCGACTCGGCGTTCATGTGGGCGAGCATCAGCACCTGCCCGTCGCGCGCGTCGACCGCGATGCAGGCGACGAGGCCGTCGCGGTCGAACCGGGGCGTGAGGGCCGTGCCCTCCTCGATCTCGGCCCGGGTGCCGGGGGGAGCGAAGGCGGTGTCGCGCGCGGTCATGGTCGAGACGTCGCCCGGGGCTACTTGGCGCCGCCGCGCACCAGGGTGAGGAAGCGGACCTGCTCGTTGGCGTTGTCCTTGAAGACGCCGCGGAACTGGCTGGTGATGGTCGAGACGCCGGCCTTCTGGACGCCGCGCATCGCCATGCAGAGATGCTCGGCCTCGACCATCACGGCGACGCCGCGGGGCTTGAGGATGCTCTCGATCACGTCGGCGATCTGGGCGGTCATGGTCTCCTGCGTCTGCAGGCGGCGGGCGAAGGTGTCGACCACGCGGGCGAGCTTCGACAGGCCGACCACGCCCCGGGTCGGGTAATAGGCGATGTGGGCGAGGCCCATGAACGGCACCATGTGGTGCTCGCAGTGGGAGTGGAACGGGATGTCGCGCACCAGCACGATGTCCGAGTAGCCCTCGACCTCCTCGAACACGCGCTCCAGCAGCTTCTCGGCGTCGACCGCGTAGCCGCCGAACAGCTGCTCGTAGGCCTTGGTGACTCGGGCCGGGGTGTCGAGCAGGCCCTCGCGGGTCGGGTCGTCGCCGGCCCAGCGCAGCAGGGTCCGCACGGCGGCCTCGGCCTCGGCGCGGCTCGGGCGGCCGGTCTCGATCCCGTCCGGGACGCGGGTCGCGGAGGCCGGCTCCGGCGCCACCTCGACGGGGCGGCCGTCATCGGCGGGCCGATTGTCATTGCGCATGCCGTTCAGCCCTTGCCCGTCGATCCCGTTCCGGTCGAAACCCTGGCCGTCGCCCTGATACGACAGGGATTTGAGCGCGGCATCCATGGCATCTCCGGCCCGCGCGATGCGGGATTTCATCGGGGTGCTGTCGGGCTTGGCGTACATCGTCGGATCGCGTCGGGCGTTCGAGGGAAGATCCCGGGCTCGAAAAGGTTTCAAGCCGGCGCCCCGGGATGGACGAAAGGCCGTGGGAACCACCGTGGCCGTGGGCGCGACCCTGGTCGACGGCCCGCCTCCTCGCGAAGCGGCCGCATCGGGCCTATATCATCGTTCGCGGCGCAACGCGCAATGCGCGATGCACGCGGCAGAGTCCCGATGGGAAGTGTGCCTCCGGCCGAGGACCCGATGCTCGACGACATCTACAACCGCCGTATCCTGGAACTCGCCGCCGACATCCCCCGGCTCGGCCGGCTCGAGAATCCGGACGCGAGCGCCACGGCCCATTCCCGCCTGTGCGGCTCGACCGTGACGGTCGACCTCGTCTTGGGCGAGGACGGCCGGGTCGCGGATTTCGCCCAGGAGGTCCGGGCCTGCGCCCTGGGGCAGGCCTCGTCGTCGCTGATGGGCCGGCACGTGGTCGGCGCCAGCGCGGACGAGCTGCGCGGCGTCCGCGCGGCCATGCGGTCGATGCTCAAGGAGAACGGTCCGGCGCCCGGCGGCGCGTGGTCGGACCTCGCGGTGCTCGAGCCGGTGCGGGACTTCAAGGCGCGCCACGCCTCGACGCTCCTGACCTTCGACGCGGTGGTGGACGCCCTCGACCAGATCGCCGCCAAGCGGCAGGCCGCCTGACGGCATGGTCCGGCGCGCCGCGCACTGGGCGATCCGCGGCTACCAGCTGACGCTGTCGGGCCTGATCGGGCGCCAGTGCCGCCACTGGCCGAGCTGCTCCGAGTACGCCGACACGGCCATCGCCCGGCACGGGCTCTGGCCCGGCGGCTGGATGGGCTTCGCCCGGATCTGCCGCTGCGGGCCGTTCGGCACCCACGGCATCGACCTCGTCCCGGAGCGCGTGCCCGCGGGGGCGGCGTGGTACCGCCCCTGGGCCTACGGCCGCTGGCGCGGCGTCGAGGCGCCGCCGTCGCCGTTCGCCTGCGAGGCCGTGGGGCAGGAGGCCGACGCGCGGTAGATTTCGTTCCTGCTTTGTTTCACGTGAAACACAGCCTTGACGAGCGCGGGTCCCCTCTCCCGCACGGGAGAGGGAGCAGGTCGCGCTCCGTCATGGGCCGCAAACCTGTCGAGCCCGTAGGGCTGCGAGGGAGGGGACCGCCCGCCCCGCGCTCAACCGGCCTGACGGCTCGCCGCCAGCTTCTCGGCGAACTCGATCGCCTCGATGAGGCTGCGCTCGTTGGCGACGCCGGTGCCGGCGATGTCGAAGGCGGTGCCGTGATCGACCGAGGTGCGGATGATCGGCAGCCCCAGGGTGATGTTCACCCCCGACAGGTCCATCCACTTGCCCGTCGCCGGGTCGATCTCGAAGCCCAGGAGCTTGACCGGGATGTGCCCCTGGTCGTGGTACATCGCCACCACCGCGTCGTACTGGCCCGCCCGCAGCTTCACGAACACCGTGTCGCCCGGCACCGGGCCGTGCACGTCGAGCCCGTCGGCGTTGGCCGTCTCGATCACCGGCGCGCTGACGTCGATGTCCTGGCGCCCGAACAGGCCGCCCTCGCCGGCATGGGGGTTGAGCGCGGCGACCGCGATCTTCGGCCTGGCCAGGCCGAGCCCCTTGAGCGCCCGGTCGGTGAGGTCGATGACGAGGCGCAGGCGCTCCGGGGTCAGGCGCTTGGGCACGTCCTCCAGGGCGACGTGGGTCGTGACGTGGGAGACCCGCATGTTGCCGTGGGCCAGCATCATCACCGAGCCGCGCACGCCGGTCAGCTCCGCCAGCATCTCGGTGTGGCCGGCATAGTGGTAGCCGGCCCTGTTGAGCGCCTCCTTGTTGAGCGGCGCGGTGACGATGCCGCCGATCCGGCCGGCCAGGGCGAGGCGAACGCCGGCCTCGATCGCCTTGTAGGCGAAGCGGCCGCCGTCGGCCGACAGCCGGCCGGGCTCGATCGGCGCGCCCTCCGCGTCGGCCTGGAGGCAGCACAGCGCCGGCCAGTCGCCGTCCTCGGCGACCTCGGGAACGGGATCGGGCAGGAGGCCGAGCGCCCGCTCCGCGCGGCGCAGGGACGGGGCGCTGCCGATGACGACGAGCTTGAGGTCGCCCGCGTCGATCCGGTCCTTCAGCCGGGCGGCGGCCTTGACGATGATCTCCGGGCCGATGCCGGCCGGATCGCCCATGGTGATGGCGAGATGTGAGGTCACGCGTCGCTCCTGCTGCGCGGAAAGCCGTTGCCGTGAAGTAGATCGCGCCAGACGCCCTCTGTTCCGAAGGCGCCGGATTTGGACACGACCGCGAGCCCGTCCCAGCGTCCGCCCCGCAGGGTCGAGCGGGGCAGGCCCGGGGTGATCTGCCCGGTGACGTCGAGGCGCGCGACGGAGAGCGCGAGGCACAGCGCCTTCAGGGTCTCGCCGCCGGCCACCAGCAGCGTGCCGGGCCGCGGGACGCGGTCGACCACCCCCGCGAAGGTCCCGGCGATCCGCGCCGCGGCCTCCTCCCGGGCGGTGCCCTCGGGCAGCGCGAGGCTCGCCAGGACGACGCCGTCCCGGTCCAGGCGCGCGGCCACCGCGCCGGCATGGTCCGGATGGCGCGCCGGCAGGACGAGGTGGTGGGGGCCGCAGGCCGCGAGCTGCGCCGCGGTCTCGGGCCGGTCCGAGCCGAACAGCCCGAGGACGGGGCCGGCGAGCCGGTCGTCGCCCGGCGCCGCCACACCGCGCGCCAGGGCCGCCGCGAGGCC
>NZ_JBKFBI010000045.1:0-38840 GCF_053346095.1 Methylobacterium sp. A52T
GCGCCGCGGCCGACGCGGGTGGGCCGTCGCGGCCGCCCCCGGCCGCGGCTCCGGCGGCCGGCGAGGTCCCGGGCGCGCCGCTGCGGCTGCTCCTCGTCGAGGACGTGCCGCTCAACCAGGAGCTCGCCTGCGCGGTGCTCGAATCCCAGGGCTACGCGGTGGACGTGGCCGGGGACGGCGCCGAGGCGATCACGGCGGTCGGCTCGTCCGTCGCGGCTGGCCGGGCCTACGATCTCGTGCTGATGGACGTCCAGATGCCCCGGGTCGACGGGCTCACGGCCACGCGCCGCATCCGCGCCCTCGCGCCGCCCGCCTGCGACATCCCGATCGTCGCCATGACCGCCAACGTCCTGCCGTCGCAGATCGAGGAGCTGCGCGAGGCCGGGATGGACGACCACGTGGGCAAGCCGTTCCGGCGGGCCGACCTCTTCGCCACGATCAGCCGCTGGACGGCGCCGGGCGCGCGGCGGCCGGCGCGGGCCGAGGTGCCGCGCCGCCTGCCACAGGTCGATTCGGCCGTGCTCGATGCGGCGGTCCTGACCGAGATGGAGGCGAGCTTCGGCACCGATCGCGTCGGGGCGCTGCTCGATCTCCTGGCGAACGAGCTGTCCGAGCGGTTCCGACCGAGCGAGACCGACCGCCTGCAGATCGCCCACGACGCGCACGCCCTGGTGGCGGCGGCCGGGCTGCTGGGCTTCGTCGGCCTGTCGAGCCTGTGCCGCGAGGTCGAGGCCGCCGCCCACGCGGGCGCCGACCTGATGCCGCTGATCCGGCGCCTGGAGATCCAGCGGGCGACCGCGCTCCGCGCCATCCGGCAGCTGCGCGCGGCGTGAGTCCGCGCGCGGTATCGAGGACCCTCTCCGTCATCGCGGGCGGAGCGATGTGACCCGGGGCTGGCGCGACGCCGGTGAGCGCCGCGCTGCCCTGGATCGCTCACTCCGCTCGCGGAGACGGCGGCCCCGGAGCCGTCAGTCGGGAAGAGAATCCCCCGGCTCCTCCGGCAGCGGGTCGCCGGTCCAGGTCGTCGCGAAGGCGGCGAGCTCCCGCGCGTCGGCGAAGGCCGCCACGGTGACCTCGCGCGCGGCCGGCTCCGCCCCCGGATAGGGCGCGAGCAGGACGCGCACCCGGGCGAGCCGGCCGCTCGGCGCCTTCTCGGCGATCCAGGCCTGCGCCTCCGGCGTGAACCGCTCCGGGCCGTCCAGGGCCCGGGCGTCGGTCCGCAGCACGACCACGTAGGTGCCGAGGCTCGGATCGGCCTCCTGCACCGCCTTGACGATGTCGATCACGGGTTTTCCGCGAAGTCGTTGATCTGCACCTGGGCCTGCGCCGCGGTGAAGTTCGGGATGTCGGCGAAGATCTCCTCGCCGTGGGCGGCGACGGCCTTCTTGAAGGCGTCGACCGACTCGAAGGTCAGGAGGGCCATCACCTGGAACGGGGCGGTGCCGCCGTCCGGCGTGCCGGCGCCCTTGACGACCTTCGCGTCGTGGAGGCCGAGGGACGACCAGCGCTCGCGCACCAGCGGCATGTGGTGGCCGAGGTAGTAGCCCATGTCGAAGCTCGGGCCGGCCGGGTACATCACGCTTACCAGGATCATGGCGTTTCCTTCCTGTGTCGCGCCCGGTCGATCCGGGCGCCCGTCCTCGGGTCGTACGGCGACGGTCAGTGCAGCTTCACCCGCGGCTCGGTGCGCCGGGTGAGCGCGCGGGCCAGGGTGTCGAGGGCGGTCTTGGCCGTGCCGTGCAGCGCCCGCTCGTGCATCTTGTAGAGCGAGCGGTACATCATCCGGGCGAACAGCCCGGCGATGAGCATGTTCTTGCCGCGCACGAACCCCATCAGGCTGCCCACGGTCGAGTACTCGCCCAGCGAGACCAGCGAGCCGAAATCCTTGTACCGGAACGGCTTCAGCGGCTTGCCGTCGATCTTGGCCGGGATCTGGGCGATCAGGTGGCTCGCCTGCTGGTGGGCCGCCTGCGCGCGCGGCGGCACCGGCGTGTCGGAGCCGGCCTCGACGAGGTAGGCGCAGTCGCCGATGGCGAAGATGTCGGGGTCGCGGGTGGTCTGCAGCGTCGGCGTCACCACCAGCTGGTTGGTCCGCGTCGTCTCCAGGCCGCCGATGCCCTGCAGGAAGGGCGGCGCCTTCACGCCCGCCGCCCAGACGACCAGCTCGGACGGGATGAAGGTGCCGTCGGCGAGTTGCACGCCGTCGGCGCGGACCTCGGTGACCCGCGCCTTCACGCGCACGTCGACGCCGATCTTGCTGAGGAGCTGCATCACCTCGGCCGAGAGGCGCTGCGGCACCGCCGGCAGGATCCGGTCGGCGGCCTCGACCAGGGTGATGCGGATGTCCTTGCCCGGGTCGATCTTGTCGAGCCCGGTCGAGACGACGTGGCGCAGGGTCCGGTGGAGCTCGGCGGCGAGTTCCGTCCCGGTCGCGCCCGCGCCGATCACCGTGACGTGGAGCTGGCCGGGCCGGACCGGGCCGGCCTGCGTGTGCGCCCGCAGCGAGGCGTTCACGAGGCGCTGGTGGAAGCGCACCGCCTGGTCCTGGGTGTCGAGGGCGATGGCGTGCTCGGCGACGCCCGGCGTGCCGAAATCGTTGGTGGTGGAGCCCACCGCCATCACCAGCGTGTCGTAGGGGACGGCGCGCTCGGGCGTGACCTCGCGCCCTTCCGCGTCGTAGCTCGCGGCGAGCTGGATCGTGCGCGCCTCCCGGTCGAGCCCGGTCATCCGCCCGATCCGGTAGCGGAAGCCGTGCGTGTGGGCGTGGTGCAGGTAGTCCACCGCGTGGTGGCCGACGTCGAGGCTGCCGGCCGCCACCTCGTGGAGCAGCGGCTTCCAGATATGCGTCCGGGCGCGGTCCACGAGGGTGACGTGCGCGCGCTTGCCGCGCCCGAGCTTGTCGCCGAGCTTCGTGACCAGCTGCAGTCCGGCGGCGCCGCCGCCGACCACCACGACGCGATGAAGGCCCGACTCGTTCTCGACGGATGCCATCGACACTCTTTCTCCCCCCGGACCGGGATCAGTCGCCGGCCTCCTTACACGGCCTGGGTTGCCGAATACCACATCGACGGCCGCGACCCCCGGTCACGAGTGCGACGTCGCGCACCGGGCGGGCGGCGCGCGGAGCCCGGTCACGCCGGCGGGGCGCCCGGCTGGCGCAGCGGGTGTGCCTCCGCGACCGCCGGCAGGGCGAGGCAGGCCTCGGCGATTCGCGCGACCGTCGGGTAGGCCGCCGTGTCGATGCCGAAGATGCCCGTCCCGACCCAGAGGCTGACGAGGCAGAGGTCGGCGTGGCTCACCGAATCGCCCTGGCAGAACCGGCCCGTCCCCGGTTCGGTGGCGAGGCGCGTCTCCAGGGTCCGGAGGCCGGTCTCGAAGGCGTTGCGCAGGAAATCCAGCATGCGCTCCCGGGGCAGGCCGTAATGCTCCATCAGGAAGGTGCGCACCCGGGGCACGTAGAGCGGGTGGGTGTCGCACGCGACCACCTGCGCCAGCGAGCGGGCCCGGGCCCGCGCCCGGGGCTCCTCGGGCAGGAGGCGGACGCCGCCCCGGGTCTCCTCCAGGTAGTCGAGGATCGCCAGCGACTGGGTGAGCGGCGGCCCGTCGCCGTCGAACAGCGCCGGCACCGCGCCCTGCGGGTTGATCTTCCGGAACGCCGGCTCGTACTGGTCGCCGGCGTCGAGGTCGATGAAGGTCTCCTCGTAGGCGATGCCCTTCAGCTTCAGGGCGATCCGCACCCGGAAGGCCGCGGCCGAGCGCCAGTTGCCGTACATGTGCATGGTCAGCGGTCTCCGACAGGCGCGCGAGCACAGCCGAGTTTGCGGCGGGCCGCAAGAGGGCCGCAAGAGGGTCGCAAGAGGGTCGCGAGAGGGTCGCGGGCGCGGCGGCCCGGGGGCGACAAGCGGTCCCACCGGGCCCATATCGGTCTCCCGCCCCGGAGAGCCCGCACGATGGCCGATCAGACCGACGCCCGCCGCTTCATCCCCCTCAACATCGCGGTCCTGACCGTCTCCGACACCCGCCGTCCGGAGGACGACCGCTCGGGTGACACCCTGACCCAGCGCCTCACCGAGGCGGGGCACATCCTGGCGGCCCGGTCGATCGTCCCGGACGAGGTCCCGGCGATCCGCGAGCGGGTGGAGGCGTGGCTGCGCGACCCCGGCGTCGACGTGGTGATCACCACCGGCGGGACCGGCTTCACCGGCCGCGACGTCACCCCCGAGGCGCTGGAGCCGCTGTTCGAGAAGCGCATGGACGGCTTCTCGGCCGTGTTCCACCGGATCTCGTACGACAAGATCGGCACCTCGACCCTGCAGTCCCGCGCCACCGCGGGGGTCGCGCGGGCGACCTACGTGTTCGTGCTGCCGGGCTCGCCCGGCGCCTGCCGCGACGCCTGGGACGGGATCCTGGCCCAGCAGCTCGACTACCGGCACCGGCCCTGCAACTTCGTGGAGATCATGCCGCGCCTCGACGAGCACCTGCGGCGCGGCGCGAGCCTCACGGTGTGAGGCCGCGCGCTACGCGAGGTTCCCCTCCTTGCGGCGCAGGACCGAGTGCTTGCGGCCGTAGAAGAAGTACACGACGAGGCCGAGCGCCATCCAGATCACCAGCCGGAGCCACGTGTCGAGGGGCAGGCCGATCATCAGGAGCAGGCAGGACAGGATGCCGAGGATCGGCACGAACGGCACGGCGGGCGCCCGGAACGGCCGCTTCATGGTGCGCTCGGCCCGCCGCAGGTAGAGCACCGAGCCGCAGACGAGGATGAAGGCGGCGAGCGTGCCGATGCTCACCATCTCGCCGAGGATGTGGATCGGCACCAGGGCCGCCACCACGGCGACCGCGGCACCGATCATCGCCTGGCTGCGATACGGCGTCTGGTAGGTCGGGTGGACGTGGGAGAACATCTTCGGCAGCAGGCCGTCCTGCGCCATGGTGAAGAAGATCCGGCTCTGGCCGTAGAGCAGGACGAGGATCACCGTCGTCAGCCCGGTCAGCGCCCCGAGCTTGATCAGGAACGCGAACCAGCCGATGCCGATCACGTCGACGCCCTTGGCGATCGGGTCCGGGACGTTCAGGTCCTTGTAGGGCACGAGCCCAGTCAGCACGGCGGCGACGAGCACGTACAGGATCGTGCAGACCGCGAGCGAGCCCAGGATGCCGATGGGCATGTCCTTCTGGGGTCTGCGCGCCTCCTGGGCGGCGGTCGAGACCGCGTCGAAGCCGATGAAGGCGAAGAACACCACGCCCGCGCCGCGCAGGACGCCGCTGTAGCCGAAATGGCCGAAGGTCCCGTCGTTGTCCGGGATGAGCGGGCTCCAGTTCGCGGCGTTCACGTGGCCCCAGCCCAGGGCGATGAAGGCGACCACGACGGTGAGCTTCACCGCGACCATGATGTTGTTGAACAGCGCCGATTCCTTCGTGCCCCGCATCAGCAGGATCGTGATCAGCGCCACGATCAGGACCGCCGGCAGGTTCAGCAGCGCGGTGCCCCCGCCCTCGATCGGCGTGCCCGGCGCGTTGGCGAACTGCGCCGGGATCACGATGCCGACGCTCTTCAGGATGCTGGTCACGTAGCCCGACCAGCCGACCGCCACGGTGGCGGCGCCCATGGCGTATTCGAGGATCAGGTCCCAGCCGATCAGCCACGCGAAGAACTCGCCGAGCGTCGCGTAGGTGTAGGTGTAGCTCGATCCGGCGACCGGGATCAGGGCGGCCATCTCGGAGTAGCAGAGGCCGACGAAGGCGCAGGCGATGCCGCCGAGCACGAACGACAGCATGATCCCCGGCCCGGCATACTGGGCCGCGGCCGTGCCGGTGAGGACGAAGATGCCGGCCCCGATGATCGCCCCGATGCCCATCGCGGTGATCGAGAGGGCGCCCAGCGACTTCGAGAGTTGCTGCTCGCCCTCGCCGCTCTCGACGATGTCCTCGACCGACTTGCGCCCCATCAGGCCCGACGAATCCATTGCACCATCCTTCCAGATCGGGGTGGCTCAGCGCGCGTCGACATGTCCGGAGACGGCGACGATTCTGCCGCGCTTCCGGAGTTGTAGAGGCGGATCGATCGACAACAACGTGAGCGGGCGCAAGATTCTTCTGGGCAAGACTCTCCCGAGCAAGATCTTTCCGGTCAGGCGCGCTCGATCCGGGCGATCAGCGGCCTGACCTTGAGGCGACCCGTGAACGCGCCCTCGGCACGCAGGGCCTCGCGCCGGACGACGTCGCCGGCCCGGGCCTGCCGGGCGCCGACGACGGTCTCCGCGCGCCTGACGAGCCGGCCGAGCCAGCGCCCGGCCGGGCGGTGCAGGCGGCCGAGCGCCGTCTCCGGCCGCGCGGTCCCGACGAAGCGGTCGAGGGTGCGGATCCAGCCCTCGGCCGGGACGTCGCCGGCCTCCAGGCACAGGATCCAGTCGCGCCGGGCCGCCGCGGCGCCCGCGGCGTAGGGATTGCCGCCCCGGTGCAGCACGAGGGTCGCGCCCGTGGCCTCCGCGACGGCCGCCACGGCCTCGCTCTCGCGGCCCGCGACGATCACCGCGTCGCCGACGAGGCCGCCGGCCACGCCGGAGACGAGCACGCTGAGCGTGTCGGCTAGGCGATCGATCGCGTCCGGATCGGCCGGTTCGGCCAGATAGGTCACGGCGGAGAGCATGAGCGCGCGCATAGACGATTCTGCGGCGCCGTAAACTGCCCCGCGGCCCGCGCGCCGACGCGCCGTCGCTCGGACGGGCCGAAGAACCGCATTTGCCTGAAAAAAAGGCGCTCGCCACCGCGGTGTTCGCTCTATGTTCTGACGTGGACCCGAACGGAGACGAGTCGTCATGGGGGACACGCGCGACGGGACCGCCTCCGGGGCCGCGACGCGACTCGGCCCGAGCGCCGCGGATCCCGCCGCCCGGCGGGGGCGCGGCGCCACGGCCAACCCGGCGGGCCGGTACGAGCGCGCCCGGCGCGAGGCGTTCCACGACGAGGCCTGGAGGGCGGACGCGCCGGCGCCCCTGCGCACGCAGGTCACGCCGGAGCGATCGGCGCGGATCATCGCGCGCAACAGCTCGCCCGACATCCCGTTCGACCGGTCGATCAACCCGTACCGAGGCTGCGAGCACGGCTGCATCTACTGCTACGCGCGCCCGACCCATGCCTGGCTCGGCCTGTCGCCGGGGCTCGACTTCGAGTCGCGGATCTTCACCAAGCCGGACGCCGCCCGGCTCCTCGCCCGCGAAATCGCCGCGCCGGGCTACCGGCCCGACACGATCGCCCTCGGCACCGCCACGGATCCCTACCAGCCGGTCGAGCGGGAGCACCGGCTCACCCGCGCGGTTCTGGCGGTGCTGCGGGAGGCCCGCCACCCCGTCAGTATCACCACCAAGTCGGACCTCGTGCTGCGTGACCTCGACCTCCTGGCCGAGATGGCGGCGGACAACCTCGTGCTGGCGGCGATCTCGCTGCCGACGCTGGATCCGGACCTCGCCCGCCGCCTCGACCCGCGGGCGCCGCGGCCGGGCAAGCGGCTCGCGGCGATGCGGGGCCTGAGCGCGGCGGGCGTGCCCGTCATGGTCAACGTCTCGCCGATCATCCCCGGCCTGACGGATCACGAGATCGAATCGATCCTGGCCGAAGCGCGCGCGCACGGGGCGAGCCGGATCGGCCACGCGCTGCTGCGCCTCCCGGGCGAAGTCGCCGACCTCGTGGCGGACTGGTTCACCGAGCACTATCCCGAACGCAGGGCGCGGGCCTTCGCACTCCTGCGGGAAGCCCGGGGCGGGCGCGAGAACGACCCGCGCTTCGGCCACCGCTTCCGCGGGGAGGGCGCCTACGCGGCGATGATCGGCCAGCGGGTCCGGCTCGCCGGCACGCGTCTCGGCTTCGCCTTCGGGCGCGTCGCGCTGAACCGCGACGCCTTCCGGAAGCCCGGCGCGCAGCTGGCGCTGTTCTGACACGCGACTGGGGCGGCGGCACCCGCGGGCGAGGCGGCGGAGCTGTCCCACAGTACGGTTCGGCGAAAATTCCAGTAATTTCGGCCGAAAAAGGCGTAAGAATATAGTTCCAGAGGAGAAGTATCAGTTAAAAAATGCTCCTAATGTCGTTTTTTGAAATTCTTTGGCGTCGTTAAAATCGCATAACGTAAGATTGACATCTGTGTCATTGTGGTTCAAATGCCTGAGATCGCGAGGTTTATTGCGAGATCTTGAACAAGTTTGACTGAGTTATCGAATTTCAATTCTTTATTGAGGATCGTTCTGTGCGTAAGAGCGCGATTTTGTCCGGCGTCCGTGTCCGCAGATCCCGCCAATGGACGCTGTGCGCCGTGACCCGGTCGCGGGCGAGCCGCGCTCCGCGGCCCTGCTCGGTGCTGCCGGTCGCGACTGCCGGCCTTCCCTGAGACGGTGGTGTACCGGGGTTCCGACCTCCGATGCCGACCGGGCGCGCTTCCCGTCCGATGACCGGACCGGGATCGCTAGTGAGCCCGCGGATTCACCGCGACCTCGCCGCGCGCTCCGAGCGAACCGGGCCGGCGCCGCGTCGGGGTGCCTGTCATGTCGCTCAGCCTTTCCGTCGACCGAGGCCGAACGGCCGCCCTGCTCGAACCGGGCAGCCCGGCGGCGGGCCGCGCGCCTCGACGCACCGCGAAGAGAGATCCCGACCCTCATGCTGCGTCTTCCGCGTCCGTCCATCGGCACGATCCTGTGCGCGATCCTGTTCTCACTCAGCGCCATGCTGCTGGCCGCGGGCGCCCGGACGGCGCTGGAGGCCGGGGCCCAGGAGCGGGAGAGCCGCCGCGTCGTCGCGCTCACGGAAGGCAGCCGGATCCTCCTCGAGATCCTGCTCGCCGTGCGCCTCGAGCGGGCACGGACTCTGCAGGCGCTGATCGCCGCGGACAGGATCCTGCCCGCCGACGCGGCCCTGATCGCCCGGCAGCGCGCGACCCGGATCGACCGTCTGGACGCGCTCCTGAGTCTGGTGCGCGCGATCGACACCGCCGCGGTGGCGCGGACGGTCGATCCGCTCCGACGGGCGCACGAGGCGGTCACCGGCCTGTCGTCGCGGATCGACGCGGCCCTCGCGGTCCCGGTCGCGGAGCGCGAGGCCGCGACCGAGGCGGTCGCGGCGACCGCCTTCCGGGATCTGCTCGACGCGCTCACGGCGACCAGCGGGGCCGTCGACGTCACGATCCCGCGCCGGGACGCGGCACTGGCGCGCGCTCTGGACATCAAGCGCGCCGCCTGGATCACGCGTGTCGCGATCGGCGGCAACGTGGCGCGGGCCGAGACGGCCGTGACGCGGGGCACGGGCTGGTCCGAGGAGGAGCGCCTCGCCGAGGCCGAGGAGCGCGGCCGCGTCGCGGCGAACTGGGCCAATCTCGTCGATCACATGGACGACACGCTGCCACGGGCGGTCCAGGACGCCTTCGTGAGGGCGGGCGCCAGCAACTTCGAGGGCGCGGTCGCGGCGCGGCGGCAGGCCCTGCGGGTGGCCCTGAGCCGGGGCCAGCCGCCGGGCGTCGCGATCCAGGACCTGCGCGACCGCAACACGCGGGAGGTCAACACCATCGCGGACCTCGCCGAGGCCGCCCTCAACGCGATGGTCGCCCGCGCGCAGGAACTCTTCGCTGAGGCGGGGGCGACGCTGCTGCACACCGGCCTGTTCCTGGCCGCATCGGTGCTGCTCGCCGGTGCCGGGGCCGTCGTCGTCGTCCGCCGCGTGCTCGGACCGCTCCGGGCCATGATCCGGGCGATGCGGGCGCTCACCTCCGGCGACGTCGCCGTGGAGATCCCGGCCAGCGGGCGGCGGGACGAGATCGGCGCGATGGCGGCGGCCGTGCAGGTCTTCCGGGACAACCTCGTCCGCACCCGCGCCCTGGAGGCGGAGGCGGCCGAGGCGGCGCGCGCCGCGGAGGCGCAGCGCCGGACCATGACGCACGCGATGGCGCGGAGCTTCGAGGCGGCGGTGGCCGGCATCGTCGGGCAGGTCTCCGCCGCCGCGGCCGAACTGCAGACTACGGCCTGGGAGATGACCACCACCGCCCAGGAGACGGCCAGCCAGTCCGATACCGTGGCCGCGGCCGCCGAGGAGGCGTCCGCCGGCGTCAGCACGGTGGCCGCCGCGGTGGAGGAACTCGGCACTTCCGTCCAGGAGATCGGTCGGCAGGTCCAGGGCTCGTCCGAGCTGGCCCGGACCGCGGTCGGCGAGGCCGACCAGACGGCCGCCCTGGTGGCGGCGCTCAACGCGTCCGTCGCCCGGGTCGACGCCGTCGTCGAGCTGATCGCCCGCATCGCCGCGCAGACGAACCTGCTGGCGCTCAACGCCACGATCGAGGCGGCCCGCGCCGGGGCCGCCGGCAAGGGCTTCGCGGTCGTCGCCACCGAGGTCAAGGAACTGGCCGCCCAGACCGGTCGGGCCACCGACGAGGTCGGCCGGCAGATCGGCGAGATCCGGACCGTGACCGGTCAGGCGGTGCGGGCGATCGGCGCGATCACCGGCCGGATCGGCGAGATCGACGCCGTGGCCGCCGCCATCGCGGCCGCGGTGGAGCAGCAGGGGGCGGCGACGCAGGAGATCGTCCGCAACGTCGCCCAGGCCAATGCCGGCACGCAGGAGGTCACCGGCAACATCGCCGGCGTGGCGCAGGCGGCCGACCGGACCGGCCGCGCGGCCGACCACGTGCTGACGGCCGCCACCGCGCTCACGCGACAGTCGGAGGAGCTCGCCGCGGAGGTCGAGCGCTTCCTCACGGGCGTTCGGGCCGCGTGACCCGTCGCCCGGCTCAGTCGAAGCCGCGGGTGAAGCTGAGCCGGTGGTGCGGGCTGCGCCCGAGCTGCGTCAGGCCGGCGCGGTGGACGGCCGTCCCGTAGCCGACGTTGCGCTCCCAGCCGTAGCCGGGATGGCGCCGGGCGAGCCGCCGCATCAGCTGGTCCCGGAGCACCTTGGCGACGATCGATGCGGCGGCGATCTGGGGCACCAAGTGGTCGCCGCCGACGACGGCGCAGCCGGGCAAGCCCGGCAGGGCGTCGCGCCCGTCGACCAGCACGGGCGCGGCGAGGCCGAGCCGCGCCACCGCCCGCGCCATGGCGTCGAGGGTCGCGCCGCGGATGTTGATCCGGTCGATCAGGGCGCGCGACCCCGCCGCCACCGCGACCCGCGCGTGGGCGCGGATCAGGGGGGCCAGCCGGTCGCGCACGGGCTCGGGGACGCGCTTGCTGTCGTCGAGGGCCGCGAGCAGGTCGGCCGGGATCGCCGCCGGATCGAACCAGACCGCGGCCACCACCACAGGTCCGCAGAGCGCGCCGCGCCCGACCTCGTCGCAGCCGATCGCCGCCGGATACGCGGCGGCCCGGGCGGGGTCGAACGGTCCGGCGACCGGGGGCCGGGCTCTGGCGGACCCGGTCGGTCCGGTGGGCGATCCGGCGGGCGGCTTGGCGGGCGGCTTGGCGGGCGGCATCGCGCCCTCCTGCCATTCCGCGCGGACGCCGTCACGCGTCAGGCGGCGTCGCGGGTGCTCCGGGCGCCGCCATGCGCCTCGACGATGTTGCCGAAGAACTGCCGCGCGCTCACGTCCCAGCCGCAGCGCAGGGCCTCGGCCCGGCACTCGGCGCGCGACAGGCGCAGGGCCGCCAGCGCGGCGACCCGCAGATCCGGGTCGAGCACGCCGACCCGCGTGCCGCCGACGACGTCGTTCGGACCCGGCACCGGGAAGGCCGCCACCGGGAGGCCGCTGGCCAGGGCCTCCAGGAGCACGATGCCGAACGTGTCGGTGAGGCTCGGGAAGACGAAGACGTCGCAGGCCGCGTAGACCGCCGAGAGGTCCGCGCCGGTGCGGGTGCCGAGGAAGTGCGCCGCCGGCGCGAGCGCCTGCAGCCGCGCGCGGTCCGGGCCGTCACCGACCACCACCTTGGTGCCGGGCAGGTCGAGGGCGAGGAAGGCCGCGACGTTCTTCTCCACCGCCAGTCGCCCGACGTAGAGGAACAGCGGCCCCGGCAGGCCGGCGAGTTCCGCCGGCACGGGCGTCCCGGGCTCGGCCGGGCGGAACCGCTCCGTGTCCACGCCCCGGGTCCAGCGCATCAGCCGGCCGAAGCCCCGCGCCGCGAGCTCGCCCTGGAGCGAGGCGGTGCTGACCATCGTCCCCCGGGCGGCGCCGTGGAACCGGCGCAGATACGCGTAGGACCACGCCTCCGGCACCGGGGCGCGGGCGGCGAGGTATTCCGGGAAGCGCGTGTGGTAGCTCGTCGTGAAGGGCAGGTCGTGCGCGAGGCAGTGCCGGCGCGCCGCGAGGCCGACCGGCCCCTCCGTGGCGATGTGCACGTGGCTCGGCCGCTCGGCCCGCCAGCGCGCCGCCACCCGCTCGCGCCCGGCATAGGCGAGGCGGATCTCCGGGTAGCCCGGCAGCGGCAGCGAGCGGAAATCCGCGACGGACAGCAGCGTCGTGGCGAAGCCGTGCTCCGGCGCGCGCCGGACCATCTGCTCGAGGGAGCGCACGACGCCGTTCACCTGGGGGTGCCACGCGTCGCTGGCGATCAGGAGCTTCACGGCGGCGCCCTCACGCCACCGCGCGCCGGCCCGGCAGGGGCTGCGGCACGACCTCGGCCTCCCGCGCGCGCAGGAGGCTCGGGTAGTGCAGCACCTCGATGCGGCCGTCGTAGTGCTCCACGAGCCCGGTGCAGGATTCCACCCAGTCGCCGGTATTGAGGTAGCGCAGGTCGCCGATCGGCCGGTCCGCGGCGTGGTGGATGTGGCCGCAGATCACCCCGTCGGCGCCCTGGCGGCGGGCCTCCTCGGCCAGGATCGTCTCGAAGCGGCCGATGAAACTCACGGCGTTCTTCACGCGCAGCTTCGCCCAGGCCGACAGCGACCAGTAGGACAGGCCGAGCCGCCGCCGCACCTTGTTGATCAGCGTGTTGAGGGAGAGCGCCAGCGTGTAGGCGCCGTCGCCCAGATGGGCGAGCCACGGCGAGTGGCGCACGACCATGTCGAACTGGTCGCCGTGGATGACGAGGTAGCGCTTGCCGTCGGCCGCCTCGTGGATCGCGGTCTCGGCGAGCTCGATGCCGCCGAAGCTCGTGCCCACGTAGTCGCGCAGGAACTCGTCGTGGTTGCCGGGCAGGTAGACGATCCGCGCGCCCTTGCGGACCTTGCGCAGGAGCTTCTGCACCACGTCGTTGTGCTCCTGCGGCCAGTACCAGCCCGAGCGGAGCTGCCAGCCGTCCACGATGTCGCCGACGAGGTAGATCGTGTCGGCGTCGTAGTCCTTCAGGAACGACAGCAGCAGGCCGGCCTGGCAGCCGCGCGTGCCGAGATGCAGGTCGGACAGGAACAGCGTCCGCACGCGGACCGGCATCTCCTCAACCTCGGCCACGGCATCCTCTCCCGGCGGCTGAACGGTGCCGGGATCCAGAGCGCGATCCGATCTCAGTTTGATGACGCGGGTTCCGACGGGGCGGAAAGACTTCGGTGTGCGGTGCCGCGAAGCCTCTCAATCGGAGCGCGACTTCGTTGCGTCGCACAAAAAATTTTTTTGGCAAGTTCCGGAAGTTTTTCCGGTTTTCCTTTCGAGCTTCACCGCCTCATAATACCAAGAACCGGCCGCTCGGCACGAGCACGGCCGGACCTTGACAGGAAGGCGGCGAGGACGGCCCTGGAGCCGTTGGACGGGACGGCAATTCGGAGGCGACCGGCGCGCGGGGGCGCGCCGCGACGCGAGCGGCGTGAGGCCGCCTGCCGCTCCGCGGAGACCCCCCGATCACGGCAGAGGATGGCGTTCGAGGGGGTGCGGCGCGAGCCGCTCTCGACGGCGCCGGACCGACTCCCTGAGGACGCTTGGACAACCCGGCGCGGGTTCACACCCGCGCGCAATGGACTTTTCGGAGGAAACATCATGGCCGCAACCCGGCGCCCCGGTCGCAACCACCTCTTCATCCCGGGCCCCACCAACATCCCGGAGCGCGTCCTGCGCGCCATGCACGTGCCGTCGGAGGATCACCGCTCGCCGAGCTTCCCCGAGCTGGTGAAGCCGCTCCTGCAGGACTCCAAGATGGTGTTCGGCTCGACCAACGGGACGGTCATCCTGTTCCCGTCCTCGGGCACCGGCATCTGGGAATCGGCCCTGTCCAACACCCTCTGCCGCGGCGACAAGGTGCTCACCGCCCGCTACGGCCAGTTCAGCCACCTCTGGGTCGACATGGCCCAGCGCCTCGGCCTCGACGTCATCGTCCAGGACGAGGAGTGGGGCGCCGGCGCCGATCCGCAGAAGATCGAGGAGGCGCTGCGCGCCGACAAGGATCACGCCATCAAGGCCGTGATGGTCGTCCACAACGAGACCGCCACCGGCGTCACCAGCGACATCGGCGCGGTGCGCAAGGCGATCGACGCCGCCGGCCACCCGGCCCTGCTGTTCGTGGACGGCATCTCGTCGATCGGCTCGCTACCGTTCTACATGGACGAGTGGGGCGTCGACTGCGCCATCGCGGGCTCGCAGAAGGGCTTCATGCTGCCGGCCGGCCTCGGCTTGATCTGCATCAGCCCGAAGGCGCTCAAGATCGCCGAGGGCGGCACCGGCCGCAACGACCGGCTCGGCCACGCCTACTTCGCCTGGAAGGACCAGCTGGCCGCCAACGCCACCGGCTACTTCCCCTACACCCCCGTCCTGCCGCTGCTCTACGGCCTCCGCGAGGCCCTGGCGATCGTGAAGGAGGAGGGGCTGGAGAACGTCTACCACCGCCATCACGTGCTCGGTGAGGCGACCCGCCAGGCGGTCGCGGCCTGGGGTCTCAAGCCCTGCGCCAAGGAGCCGAAGTGGAACTCCGATACGGTCACGGCGATCGTGGTTCCGGAGGGCGCCGACGCCGCCAAGGTGATCGTCCACGCCTACGAGCGCTACAACCTCTCGCTCGGCGCCGGCCTGTCGAAAGTCGCCGGCAAGGTGTTCCGCATCGGCCACCTGGGCGACCTGAACGAGCTGTCGCTGCTGGGTGCCATCGCGGGCGCCGAGATGGCCATGCTCGATTGCGGCATCAAGGTCACGCCGGGCTCGGGCGTCGCCGCCGCCTCCAGCTACCTGCGCGAGAATCCGCTGCATAAGGCGTGATCTGCGCCCGCGATCGGGGCGGGACCGGGTTGCCGGGCCCGCCCCGACGCGCAAGTAAGAACAAGACTATCGAGGAAACCGCCCGTCGTACGAGAGGGGTCCTATGACCAAGAAGATCGTGTTCCTGGATCGTGAATCCCTCGATGCCAGGGTCCGACCGTTCAATTTCCCCCACGAATACGTCGAGCACGAGTCGACCTGGACGCCGGAGGAGATTGTCTCCCGCCTCCAGGGCGCGGAGATCGCGCTGATCAACAAGGTCCCGATGCGGGCCGAGACGCTGAAGCAGCTCCCCGACCTGAAGCTGATCGCGGTCGCCGCCACCGGCACCGACGTGGTCGACAAGGCCCAGGCCAAGGCCCAGGGGGTCACGGTCGTCAACATCCGCAACTACGCGTTCAACACCGTGCCGGAGCACGTGGTCGGGCTGATGTTCGCCCTGCGCCGGGCGATCGTGCCCTACGCCAACTCGGTGCGGCGCGGCGACTGGGCGAAGTCCAAGCAGTTCTGCTACTTCGACTACCCGATCTACGACATCGCCGGCTCGACGCTCGGCATCGTCGGCTACGGGGCGCTGGGCAAGTCGATCGCCAAGCGCGCCGAGGCGCTGGGCATGAAGGTCATCGCCTACGACGTGTTCCCGCAGGACGGGCTGGTCGATTTCGAGACGATCCTGACGCAGTCCGACGTGATCACGCTGCACGTGCCGCTGACCCCCGACACCAAGGGGATGATCGGCGCCGCCGAGCTCAAGAAGATGAAGAAGAGCGCCATCCTCATCAACACGGCCCGCGGCGGGCTCGTGGACGAGGCGGCGCTGCTCGAGGCGCTCAAGGACGGCACCATCGCGGGCGCCGGGTTCGACGTGGTCGCGCAGGAGCCGCCCAAGGACGGCAACATCCTGTGCGACGCCGACCTGCCGAACCTGATCGTCACGCCGCACGTCGCCTGGGCGAGCAAGGAGGCGATGCAGATCCTGGCCGACCAGCTCGTCGACAACGTCGAGGCCTTCGTGGCGGGCAAGCCGCAGAACGTGGTCGAGTAGGCGCGACGGGCCCTCGCTCCCGGTCGGGGGAGGGGGCGCGCCGCGCCGGATCGGCCGGCCGAGAGCGCGGGCGCGCGGTGGCGCGGATGGGTCGCCCGGTGCGACCGCCCTTCGAGAACAAGGTGAGAGCGCCGCGGGGCGCGACAGAGAGGTCCGAATCGTGACGAAGAAGCTGCTGTTCCTGTTCGACACCGATGCCGTGCCGAACGTGTTCGACACGGTCGTCGGCTACGACGGCGGCGCCGACCACATCACCGGCTACGGCGGCGTGAATCCCGACAATGTCGGCGCCCTGGTCGACGGCACGATCTACACCCGCGGCGGCTCCGAGAAGAAGTCGACGGCGATCTTCGTCGGCGGCGGCAGCATGGCGGCCGGCGAGGCGCTGTTCACTGCTGTCAAGAAGCGGTTCTTCGGCCCGTTCCGGGTCTCGGTGATGCTCGACTCCAACGGGTCCAACACGACCGCCGCGGCGGGCGTGGCGCTGGTGGCCAAGGCCGCGGGCTCGCTCCAGGGCAAGAAGGCCGTCGTGCTGGCGGGCACCGGCCCGGTCGGCATGCGCTCGGCCGCTCTGCTCGCCGGCGAGGGCGCCGAGGTCACCATCGCGGGCCGCGCCCTCGACAAGACCCAGGCCGCCGCGGACCAGATCAACACGCGCTTCAAGGTTAACGTGAAGGCCGCCGCGACCCCCGACGAGGCCTCGCGTGTCGCCCTGGTCAAGGGCACGAACCTCGTGTTCACGGCCGGCGCCATCGGCGTCGAACTGCTGCCGGAAGCCGCCTGGGCGCAGGAATCGTCGATCGAGTTCGTCGCCGACTACAACGCCCAGCCCCCGACGGGCATCGGCGGCATCGACGTGATGGACAAGGGCAAGGAGCGCAACGGCAAGCAGGCCTTCGGGGCGCTGGGCATCGGCGGCCTGAAGCTCAAGCTGCACCGCGCCTGCGTCGGCCAGCTCTTCGAGAGCACCGACAAGGTGCTCGACGCCGAGGAGATCTACGCCCTCGCCAAGTCGATGGCCTGAGGAGGCGCCGGTGACCGAGACGCATCGCCCCGAGACCGACAGCATCGAGAAATTCCTGACGGAGCTGGCGAGCGCTGCCCCCACCCCCGGGGGCGGCGGCGCGGCGGCGATCTCCGGCGCCATGGGCGCGGCCCTGGTGTCGATGGTCTGCAACCTCACCATCGGCAAGAAGAAGTACGTCGAGGTCGAGGCCGAGCTGAAGGAGGTCCTCGCCAAGTCCGAGGGCCTGCGGGTCGTGCTCACCGGCATGATCGGCGAGGACGTCCAGGCCTTCGACGCCGTCATGGGCGCCTACGGCCTGCCCAAGGCCACCGACGACGAGAAGGCGGCCCGCGCCGAGAAGATCCAGGCGGCGCTCAAGACCGCCTGCGACGTGCCGCTCGCCTGCTGCCGGGCCTGCCGCGCGGTGATCGACCTCGCGGCCATCACCGCCGACAAGGGCAACCTCAACGTCGTGTCGGATGCCGGCGTGGCGGTGCTCTCCGCCTATGCCGGCCTGCGCAGCGCGGCGCTGAACGTCTACGTGAACGCCAAGGGTCTCGAGGACCGCGCGTTCGCCGAGGAGCGGCTGAAGGAGCTGGAGGATCTGCTCGGCGAGGCCGGCGCGCTCACCGAGAAGGTCTACGCGGTCGTCAAGGACAAGGTGAACTGAACCGGCGACTGGGGTCAGCGCAACGCTTCACAGCGTGTCCGGTCGGCCCCGTCGACGCTGCCGTCTTTGCGAGCGCAAGCGAAGCAATCCAGTCGGCGCCACGATCTCAGAGGTCGCGCTGCCCTGGGTCACTTCGCTGCGCTCGTGATGACGGAGCGGGCGCGTCGAACGAAGCGTTCCGACGAACTTTGTAGCGATTCAACAGTCGAGGCCGGGTGCATCGTGTGCCCGGCCTCGCTGTTTTCCTGTATGCTGCATTGCAATATGAAATACGATCTGTGTTGCGACCGCGAAAAAGTCGCGGTCAATCAGGAGCTTAAAAAATTTGACGGGCGTAATCTTTCGACTCAACTAAAGTAGAGGGCGTCAACGGCGGCAACGAACCGCGGAGGAGGCGCCGAATGGACGTCCACGAGTATCAGGCCAAGGAGCTGCTCGCGAGCTTCGGCGTGGCTGTCCCGAAAGGCGCGATCGCCTTCAGCCCGGATCAGGCGGTCTACGCGGCCACCGAGCTCGGCGGCTCGTTCTGGGCCGTGAAGGCGCAGATCCACGCCGGCGCCCGCGGCAAGGCCGGCGGCATCAAGCTGTGCCGGACCTACAACGAGGTCCGCGACGCCGCGAAGGATCTCCTCGGCAAGCGCCTCGTCACGCACCAGACCGGCCCCGAGGGCAAGCCGGTGCAGCGCGTCTACGTCGAGACCGCCGACCCGTTCGAGCGCGAGCTCTATCTCGGCTACGTGCTGGACCGGAAGGCCGAGCGCGTGCGCGTCATCGCCAGCCAGCGCGGCGGCATGGACATCGAGGAGATCGCCGCCAAGGAGCCGGACTCCCTCATCCAGGTGGTGGTCGAGCCGGCGGTCGGCCTGCAGCAGTTCCAGGCGCGGGAGATCGCCTTCCAGCTCGGGCTCAACATCAAGCAGGTCTCGGCCGCGGTGAAGACGATCATGAACGCCTACCGGGCGTTCCGCGACTGCGACGGCACCATGCTGGAGATCAACCCGCTGGTCGTCACCAAGGACGACCGGGTGCTGGCGCTCGACGCCAAGATGAGCTTCGACGACAACGCGATGTTCCGCCGGCCGGGCATCGCCGACATGCACGACCCCTCGCAGGGCGATCCCCGCGAGGCCCAGGCCGCCGAGCACAACCTCAGCTACATCGGCCTTGAGGGCGAGATCGGCTGCATCGTCAACGGCGCCGGGCTAGCCATGGCCACCATGGACATGATCAAGCACGCGGGCGGCGAGCCGGCGAACTTCCTGGATGTCGGCGGCGGTGCGTCCCCCGAGCGGGTGGCCACGGCCTTCCGGCTCGTGCTCTCGGACCGCAACGTGAAGGCGATCCTGGTCAACATCTTCGCCGGCATCAACCGCTGCGACTGGGTCGCCGAGGGCGTCGTCCAGGCCGCCCGCGAGGTGAAGATCGACGTGCCGCTGGTGGTGCGGCTGGCCGGCACGAACGTCGAGGCCGGCAAGAAGATCCTGGCCGAGAGCGGCCTCGACCTCATCACCGCCGACACGCTGGCTGAGGCGGCCAAGAAGGCGGTCGACGCCTGCGCCGCCGCCAAGACGCAGCACTGAGAGGGGAGACCGCGCCATGAGCATCCTCATCGACGAGACCACCCCGATCATCGTCCAGGGCATCACGGGCGACAAGGGCACCTTCCACGCCAAGGAGATGCTGGATTACGGCACGAACGTCGTCGGCGGCGTCACACCGGGCAAGGGCGGGCGCACCCATCTCGGCCTGCCGGTGTTCAACACCGTCAAGGAGGCGGTCGCGGCGACCGGCGCCACCACGTCGATCACCTTCGTGGCGCCCCCCTTCGCGGCGGACGCCATCATGGAGGCGGCCGATGCCGGCCTGCGGCTGGTCTGCTCGATCACCGACGGCATCCCCGCCCAGGACATGATGCGGGTGAAGCGCTACTTGTACCGCTACCCCAAAGAGAAGCGGACCATGGTGGTCGGCCCGAACTGCGCCGGCATCATCTCGCCCGGCAAGGCGATGCTCGGCATCATGCCCGGCCACATCTACCTCCCGGGCAATGTCGGGGTGATCTCCCGCTCCGGGACGCTGGGCTACGAGGCCGCCTCGCAGCTCAAGGAACTGGGGCTCGGCATCTCGACCTCGGTGGGCATCGGCGGCGACCCGATCAACGGCTCGTCCTTCCTCGACCACCTCGCCCTGTTCGAGACCGACCCGGACACCGACGCGGTCCTGATGATCGGCGAGATCGGCGGCCCGCAGGAGGCCGAGGCCTCGGCCTGGATCCGCGAGAACATGTCGAAGCCGGTGATCGGCTTCGTGGCCGGGCTGACCGCCCCGAAGGGGCGCCGCATGGGCCATGCCGGCGCGATCATCTCGGCGGCCGGCGACAGCGCCGCCGAGAAGGCCGAGATCATGCGCTCCTACGGGCTGACGGTGGCGCCGGATCCGGGCTCCTTCGGGCAGACGGTGGCCGACGTGCTGGCCCGGGCCGCGTAGCGCAGCCGGTCCGCCCTACGTCCCGGAACGCGGCGCGGGTCCTCTCTCCCGAGCGGGAGCGGGCGCGCGTCGCGCTGGGCACCGGCCGACGCGCGTCGCCCTCCCGGAGGTGACGGCGCGTCGCGCTGAACATCCTCGAGAAAGACCGTGCGCCACGAGGTGGCTCCATGACCCGCACCCTTCACGCAACCCCCGGTCTCGTCGATGCCACGGCCTTCGCGCCGCCGGTGATCGTCGGCACGTCGTCGGAGCAGGCGCTGGACATCCTGTTCCAGGCGCTGCTCGACGTCGCCCGCCGGCACGACCCCGACCTCGAGGCGGTCCTGCACGGGACGGCCGACATCTCGCGCTTCTCGCCGCAGATGCTGGCGCGCGCGCTGCAGGTGCAGGGCATCTGGTTCCAGCTGATCTCCATCGCCGAGCAGAACGCCGCGATGCGCCGCCGCCGGCACGTGGAGCGCACGGAGGGGCGGGCCGCGCTCGGCGGCTCCTTCGCCAAGGTGTTCTCGGATGCCCGCAAGCAGGGGGTGCCGCCCGAGAAGATCCAGGCGCTGCTCAGCGACCTGCGCATCCGCCCGACGCTCACCGCCCACCCGACCGAGGGCAAGCGGGTGACGGTGCTGGAGAAGTTCCGCCGGATCTACCTCGTCCTGCGCGAGCTGGAGATGCCGCGCTGGACCGACCGTGAGCGCAACGGGCTCATGAACGCGCTGCGCGACCAGATCGAGCTGGTCTGGATGACGGGCGAGCTGCACCTGGAGAAGGCGACCGTCGAGCGGGAGGTGGCCTGGGGGCTGCACTTCTTCGACGAGACCCTCTTCGAGATGCTGCCCGAGACCCTGGAGACCCTGCACGAGGCGCTGGCCGAGACCTATCCGGGCACGGAGTTCAGGGTGCCGCCGTTCTTCCAGTTCGGCTCCTGGATCGGCGGCGACCGGGACGGCAACCCCTACGTCACGGCGGCGGTCACCCGGCAGACCCTGCACCGCAACGCGCTCGCCTCGCTCACGCGCTACCGCGACGGCGTCCGCGAGCTGGGGCGGACCCTCTCGCTCACCGAGCGCTCGCTGCCGCTGCCCGAGAGCTTCCGCGCGGAGCTCGACCGGAATCTCGCCGAGAGCGGCCAGGCCCGCGCCATCACCCGGCGCAACCCGGGCGAGCCCTATCGCCAGTACCTCTCCTGCGTGCTGCGCAAGATCGAGGCGACGATCGCCCGCAACGAGGGCGAGCACCCGTCCGGCCCCGACTACGCGAGCGCGGACGGGCTGATCGAGGACCTGCGCACCCTGGAGCGCGGCCTGACCGAGGCCAAGTGCGGGGCACTGGCGCGGGACCTCGTGCGCCCGGTCCGGCGCATGGTCGAGATCTTCCGCTTCTCGACGGTCCGCCTCGACCTGCGCGAGAACACCACCCGGACCACCGACACGCTCCACGCCCTCTGGCGGCAGCGCAACGGCGAGGGCGAGCCGCCGGCCCTCGGCTCGGCCGCGTGGCGCCAGTGGCTCGACACGGAACTCGCCCGGCCGCGCGATCCCGAGCGGTCCTTCGAGGATCTGCCCGACGCCGCCCGCGAGACGCTCGCCACCTTCGCCCTCGTCGCCGAGATGCGCGAGGCCCTCGACCGCGAGGCGTTCGGCGCCTTCGTGCTCTCGATGACCCGCTCGGTGGAGGACGTGCTCGGCGCCTACCTGCTGGCCAAGGAGGCGGGGGTGTTCCTCGACTCCGCCGGCACGGAGATCTGCCCCCTGCCGATCGTGCCCCTGTTCGAGACCATCGACGACCTGCGCGCCGCCCCGGCGATCATGCGGGCGCTGCTCAGTACGCCGGTGGTGCGCCGCTCCACCCGCTGGCAGGGCGGCGTGCAGGAGGTGATGATCGGCTACTCCGACTCCAACAAGGACGGCGGCTTCGTCGCCGCCAACTGGGAGCTCTACAAGGCGCAGAGCAAGCTGACCCGCCTCGGCGAGGAGCTCGGCGTCGGGATCGCCTTCTTCCACGGGCGCGGCGGCTCGGTGAGCCGCGGCGGCGTGCCGACCCAGAAGGGCATCATGGCCCAGCCGCCGGGCTCGATCCGCGGCCGCTTCCGGACCACCGAGCAGGGCGAGGTCGTCTCGTTCAAGTACGCCAACCGCGGCACGGCCGCCTACCAGATGGAGCTGCTGGCGGCCTCGGTGTTCGAGCACGCGCTCGCCGGCGACGGCGAGCGGGCGGGCCCCGGCCACGACGACGCCCTCGAAGCGCTCGCCGGCGCCTCGCGGGCGGCCTATGTCCAGCTGCTCCAGACCGACGGCCTGGTCGATTACTTCCAGGCGGCGAGCCCGCTGGACGAGATCTCCCTTCTCAACATCGGCTCGCGTCCGGCCCGCCGCTTCGGCGCGCGCTCGCTCTCGGACCTCCGCGCGATCCCCTGGGTGTTCGCGTGGTCGCAGAACCGGCACGTGATCACCGGCTGGTACGGCGTCGGCTCGGGCCTCGCGAGCTTCATCGACGTGCGCGGCCGCGACGGCGAGGCGACCCTCAAGCGGCTGTTCAACGAGTCCCGCATCCTCCGCCTCGTCCTCGACGAGGTCGAGAAGACGCTGATGATGGTCGATCTCGACATCGCCCGCGCCTACGCGGGCCTCGTCCAGGACGCGGGCGTCCGGGACCGGATCTTCTCGATGATCGAGGCCGAGTACGCGCTCACCCGCGAGATGGTGCTGCGGGTGAGCGGCGGCACGGAGCTGGCCGAGCGCTTCCCCCTGTTCCGGGACCGCCTGAAGGGCCGGCTCCCGACGATCAACCAGGTCAGCCGCGAGCAGGTCGAACTGCTCGCCCGCTACCGCGCGGAGACCGACGAGGACCGGCGCGAGGCGGTGAAGTCGGCCCTGCTCCTGTCCATCAACTGCATCGCGGTCGGCTTCGGGGCGACGGGGTGAGGAAGGACGCAACGGACTCCCTCTCCCGTTCGGGAGAGGGTTGGGGTGAGGGATCAGGTCATTCCGGAAAGGTCGCACCCCTCACCCTGTCCCTCTCCCGCACGGGAGAGGGGACCCGCGCTTCAAACCGATCAGGTGAAGCAGGCTGAAACGCCCCCGCGCCCTGTCAGCGACCCTCGCGCGCGCCATTTGCCGCCGATGAACGGGACCGCATCCCGCAACGGCATCAGAACCGTCACCAGGAGAGAGAACCCAAGATGAGCTTCACCCTGATCCAGCAGGCCAAGCCGCGCCTGCACCGCTCCGAACTCGCCGTGCCCGGCTCCAACCCGACCTTCATGGAGAAGTCGGCTTCTTCGGCGGCGGACGTGATCTTCCTCGATCTCGAGGACGCGGTCGCCCCGGACGACAAGGAGAAGGCCCGCACCAACATCATCCAGGCGCTGAACGACCTGGATTGGGGCAACAAGACCATGATGATCCGCATCAACGGTCTCGACACCCACTACATGTACCGCGACGTGGTCGACATCGTCGAAGCCTGCCCGCGGCTCGACATGGTGCTGATCCCCAAGGTCGGCGTGCCGGCCGACGTCTACGCCATCGACGTGCTGGTCACCCAGATCGAGCAGGCCAAGAAGCGCGAGAAGCAGATCGGCTTCGAGGTCCTGATCGAGACGGCCCTCGGCATGGCCAACGTCGAGGCGATCGCCCAGTCGTCGAAGCGTCTGGAGGCGATGTCCTTCGGCGTCGCCGACTACGCCGCCTCGACCCGCGCCCGCTCCACCGTCATCGGCGGCGTGAACCCCGACTTCTCGGTGCTCACCGACAAGGACGAGTCCGGCAGCCGCCAGACCCACTGGCAGGACCCGTGGCTGTTCGCCCAGAACCGCATGCTGGTCGCCTGCCGCGCCTACGGCCTGCGCCCGATCGACGGACCGTTCGGCGACTTCTCGGATCCGGACGGCTACCGCTCGGCGGCCCGCCGCTGCGCCGCCCTCGGCTTCGAGGGCAAGTGGGCGATCCACCCGAGCCAGATCGAGCTCGCCAACGAGGTGTTCACCCCCTCCGAGGCCGAGGTCAACAAGGCCCGGCGCATCCTCGAGGCCATGGAAGAGGCCGCCAAGGCCGGCCGCGGCGCCGTGTCCCTGGACGGCCGCCTCATCGACATCGCCTCGATCCGCATGGCCGAGGCGCTGATCGAGAAGGCCAACGCCATGAAGGGCTGAGGAGCTACACGCGAAGGGCGGAGCCGGGCTCCGCCCTTCGTCTTCGGGCTCCTGTCTCTGCGAGCGCAGCGAAGCAATCCAGGGAACCGCCACATACGGAAATCGGGCGCTCCCCTGGATTGCTTCGCTACGCTCGCAAAGACGGTGCGCGCCGGAGGAGCTGCAGTCTCAGAACGGCCGATCGTCCGGCAGCCGCGCCGCTTCCATCTCGTCCGGGGTCGGGTCCCGGTGAACCACGATCCCGGTGGACCGGTCCGCCGCGATCAGCCCGAGCCGGGCGAACCCGTCGAGCCAGCCGTCCATCGGCCAGATCCCGTGCCGGTCGTGGAAGCGCGCCGCGTTGGCGACGATGTCGCGGAAATGCTGCAGCGGCGGGTCGTAGCCCGGATGATGCTGGTGGTAGGCCCGGGGGCCGCCGAGGAACAGGATCGGCACGCCGGCCCGCTCGGCCCGGAAGGCGAGGTCAGTGTCCTCCGCGCCGTAGCCCGAGAAGGTCTCGTCGAAGCCGCCGAGGCGGTCGTAGGTCGCGGCCCGCACCGCGAAGGCGAGGGACCAGAACAGGCCGGGCTGCGGCGCCGGCGCCACCGTGCCGGCGGGCGGGAAGGCCCGCACCGGGTGCGGCGCGCCGAGACGCGCCAGATCGGGCTCGCGCCACCCGTCCGCGACCGCGCCGGCCGGCAGGTAGCCGATCTCGCAGCAGATCAGGCCGTCCCGCTCGGCCACCGCCCGCGACAGGCCCGCGACGAGCCCCGCCGAGGGGATGCAGTCCACGTCGAGGAAGATCAGCGTGTCGGCGTGGGCGGCCCGGCGCCCCGCATTGCGCGCCGCGGCGAGCGGCAGGCCGGCACGCGGGAACGGGACGCGCTCCACCGGGAAGGGCAGGGCCGGGTAGGGCGCCGCGTCGTCCCCGATCTCGACGACGACGCAGCGGTCGGGCGGGTCGCCGCGGCCGAGGCCTTCGAGCAGGCGGGTCAGGTGCGCGCGCCGGCCCTTGTTGAGGGTGATGACCGCGACGCTCACGGTGCGGTTCCGGCGCGCAGGACGTCGATGCGGTACTTGTCCGTCCGCGCTTGGCTCAGGACCTGGGCGAAGGGCGCCGACAGCCGGATGAAGCCCTCGGCGGCGCCGTCACCCGAGAGCGGGTAGTCGGTCTCGCCCAGCCAGTGCACCAGCACGATGTCGCCGCCGGGCACGATCGTCGCGCCGGCCCGGCGCACGAGCGCGGCGAAATCCTCCGGGGCCAGGAAGTACAGGAACTCGGAGAGCACGATCAGGTCGAACCGCTCCTCGGGCCAGTCCGCCGGCATCGTGCCCAGCCGGATCTCGACGTGGGGGCGATCCGCGCAGCGCGCCCGGGCGTCCTCGAGGGCGGCCGGGACCAGATCCGTGGCGAGGAGACGCTCGCAGCGCTCGGACAGGGCGTGGGTGAAGACGCCGATGGAGCAGGCCGGCTCGAACGCGGCCCGGTAGCGCGTCCGCGGCAGGGCCGCCAGCGTCGCCGCGTACTTGTCGCGCTCGTAGGATGACGAGGTGAAGCGCCAGGGATCCGGGTCGCTGGCGTACATGCCGAGGAAGTAGTCTTCCGGCAGGGTCTGCGTCCGGCGGCTCATGCGGGGACCGCGACGAAGCGCTCGTAGGGGCCGCAGAGCCGGTCGATCATGGCGGGCTCGAGCCGGAAGCCCTGGGGATCGTCCGCGATCAGGTCGGTGGTCTGCGATTCGTGGGCGGCGACCGCGCGCGCCTTGGTCTCGCGATAGGCGGAGACGTCGAGGCGCAGGCCGGCGGGGCTCGGCCCGACCTCCGTCTCGGGCGGCAGGGTCCAGCCCCAGACGGGGTACTCGTAGACGCGCACCCCCGGCATCCGCGGCCGCGCGAGGGCGACGATCGCCGCGGCCGCCTTGTGGTCGCAGTGGGGATCGTGGCGCCACGTGACGAAGACCGCGCCGGCCCCGATGCCCGCGGCCGCGCGGGCTACCGCGGACGCGGCGGCCTCGGCCTCGGGACCGTCGCTCGGGACGTGCGCGTCCGGGAGGCGCAGGAAGGTGACGGCCTCGGGCCCGAGGCCGAGGACCGCCACGGCCCGCCGGGTCTCCGCCTCGCGCAGGGCGCGCAGTTTCTCAGGCGGGTAGAGACGGGAATGGGTGTGCGACCCGCAGCCGTCGCTGACCACGACGAGGTGCACGGGCCGTCCCGACGCCCGGGCGGCGGCGATCAGCCCGCCGCATCCGAGGCTCTCGTCGTCGGGATGGGGCGCGACGACCACGAGCCCCCGGCTCCCCAGGAGGGCGTCGAGGCTCGCCACCGGCAGCGCGTCGGCGGCGGCGAGGAAGGCGTCGGCGCGCATCAGCGGCCTCCGATCCGGTCGGAGGCCGAGAGGTCGAGAGCCGAGAGCTCGACGGCCAAGAGGAAGCGCCGGTCGCACCGCGACGGGCTGCTGACGGGATCGATCACGGGACGCTCCACGGACGGTGCGCGGGTTGTGGCGTCCCGGGTTGTCAGGCGCGGCGCATGAACGCGCCATGAGCGGCGCGTTCGGGCAGGCCGGCGGGTGTCAGCGGTCGTTCTCGGTGGTGAGCGCGTCGGCGCGGGTGCCCTCGTCGACGCCGCGTCCGGCCGCCAGGTGGACGCCCGGCGTCGGCGCGTCACGGAAGACCGCGCCGGCGGCGCTGAGGGCGCTGCGCAGGGCCTCGACCTGGCCGCTTGGCGCGTCGCTGTAGCCGCCCTCGAAATCCCGCACGAATCGCTCGTCCAGGCCGACCTTGCCGGCGAGATCGGCCTCCGACCAGCCGAGCAGCCCGCGGGCCGCCCGCGACTGCGCCGGGGTCATGGCGAGCGCCCGGGTCCCGCTCTGCGCGCCCTCGTCCGATCCTGCCAAGGTGATCCTCCTGCTTCGCACTGATCAACAACGATCGCGGTCCCGGATCGTTTCCGGGCGGTCTTCGGCCGAGCGCGACCATAATTGTGCTGAAATCCTGTCGCATCCGGCAAGGCGCAAGGATTCGGAGCGGCCCTCGCGAGGGGCCGGACCGCGCGGCCCGCGCGGCGCTTCCGGACCGGGATGACCTGCGCGCGGCGCGCGCGACATGGGGACTGGACGATGAGAGGGGTGCTGATCGCGAGCTTGGCCTGTGCCGTGCTGGCCATGGACCTGACCGCGGCGACGCAGGCGCAGGCGCAGATGGGCGGCTCGCCCACGGGCTTCGGCCGGGGCAACCGCCGGCCGGGCGGCGAGGAGGAGAAGAAGCCCCAGTACGTGCCGGGGACCAAGGCCAGCGAGAAGATGTTCCCGCTGGACTCGACCTGGACCGCCGTGAGCCTGAACGGCAAGCCGTTCACGGGCGGCGATCGGCCGAGCTTCATCATCGACAAGCAGTACCGCGCCCGCGGCTACGGCGGCTGCAACACCTTCGCGGCCACCGCCTTCCCGCTCAAGGAGCAGCACATCGCCGTCGGCCCGCTCGCGCTCACCAAGAAGAGCTGCGACAAGGGCCTCGCGGCCGCCGAGCAGGCGTTCTTCATCGCCCTGCGCACTTCGGCGGCGTGGGACATGGTCGGCTCGCAGCTCGTTCTGAAGAGCCCGAACGGCGAGCTGAAGTTCGACCGGGCCCTTTAAGGGCCGGTTCACCACGCCGAACGACGACGATCGCCGATTCAGACGTCCTTGAGGGGCGTCGGCGCTCACTCCTCCGGTATCGAGGAGTGCGCGGATGCCAGTCGGGATCGGGATCGGACGCGGGGATCCCCTGCGTCCCGCGGTGACGCGGACCGCGCGTTTCTCGGGGCCCGAGGGCTTCCATCCGGGCGCCCTCTGGCTCGCCGCGGCGGCGCCGCTCCTGGCGACCCTCCTCCTCCTCGTCCGGCTCACGGCCTGAGGGGAGCCCGCGCCGACCGGTCTCCGACTCAGCGGGTGCCGGTCGTGCCCGGCGCCCGAGAGGCCTCGGAGGCGCGGTGCGTCTCGGGCGAGGCCTCCGAGCGCAGCATCACGGGCGGGAACAGGGCCGTTAGACCCGCGGCCACGCCGTACAGGACGGGATCGGCGTTCACGCCCGCTTCATGCGGACGCAGATCGCTGGTCAGCTTCGTGCGCCGGCGGGCATCGCGCGCGTTCGCGAGCATCTGTCCGCGTCCCCGTTGTTCGCTTGTTCGAAACGGTCAATGCCGCGTTCCGCGTTTCGTTGCCGCGGACGTCCGATATTTCTCCCGGCCATCGACCGCGGCCGATTCTCAGCCCCGGCGCCGGAGGATCGGCACGGCCCGACCGTCCGGCAGCGGGCAGGCGGCCGGGACGACCTCGACGATCGACGCGCTCGGGCAGCGCGCCCGGCAGCCCTCGGCCGCCGCGATCTGATCGCCGCCGCAGGCGTCGGCGAAGCAGAAGGTCCCGAGATCCTCGCACGTCGCCCGGAACCGGCCCGGCGCCGCCGGCCCCCGCAGGTCCGCGGCTCCGGCCCCCTGCGTCAGCAGGAGAAGCGTCAGACCGATCAGGGCCGGGAGCCGTGCCATCTCTGTCTCCGATCCGGGTCGCGACCGCTTGCGGAGCCAGCCTAGCATTGGCAGCCTGGACGCGCCGTACCATTCCCGCGACACGTGCCGCGCGTCATCTGTCGCGATCCCGGCCGCGCCGCGCCGCCGATACCACCGCTCTTCCGTGAAAGGCCGCCATGCCGCTCTACGCCCTCGACGAGCACGTCCCCGACCTCGCCGACCCGGCCCGGGTCTGGGTCGCGCCCGACGCGCAGGTGATCGGCCGGGTGCATCTCGGCCTCGATGTCGGCATCTGGTTCGGCGCGGCCCTGCGCGGCGACAACGAGCCGATCCGCATCGGCGACCGCACCAACGTCCAGGAAGGCGTGATCATGCACGTCGATCCCGGCTTCCCCCTCGTGATCGGGGCCGACGTCACGATCGGGCACGGCGCGATCGTGCACGGCTGCACCATCGGGGACGGGAGCCTCGTCGGCATGGGGGCGACGGTTCTGAACGGGGCCCGGATCGGGCGCGGCTGCCTCGTCGGCGCCAACGCGCTGGTCACCGAGGGCAAGGAATTCCCGGATCACAGCCTGATCGTCGGGGCGCCGGCCAAGGCCGTGCGCACCCTCGACGAGGCCGCGATCGAGGGTCTGCGGCAGGCCGCCCTGCGCTACGTGGAGAATGCCCGGCGCTACCGGGCCGGGCTGCGCCGCATCGACGGCTGACGGGTATACGGGCCGCTCCCCGGAGGAGCGGCCGGGACGCCCTTACTTCTTGGCCTTGCCGCGCTCGATCGCTTCCTCGATCAGCCGGTGGGCCTCCTCCTTGTCGCCCCAGCGGACGAACTTGACCCACTTGCCGGGCTCCAGATCCTTGTAGTGCTCGAAGAAGTGCTGGATCTGCTGGATCGTGATGTCGGGCAGGTCGGTGTAGTTCTCGACCCGGTCGTAGCGCTTGGTCAGGTGGCGGGAGGGCACCGCGATGATCTTCTCGTCCTCGCCGCCCTCGTCCTGCATCACCATCACGCCCACGGGACGCGCGCTGATGATCGCGCCCGGCAGAACCGCGCGGGTGTTGGCCACCAGCACGTCGCAGGGATCGCCGTCGCCCGACAGGGTGTGGGGGATGAAGCCGTAATTGCCCGGGTAGAACATCGGCGTGTACAGGAACCGGTCGACGACCAGCGCGCCGGATTCCTTGTCCATCTCGTACTTGATCGGCTCGCCGCCCAGCGGCACCTCGACGATCACGTTGACGTCGTGCGGCGGCTTCTTGCCGAGCGGGATGGCGTCGATCTTCATGGCCTGTCGCTTCCGGAATGCGGTCTCGTCCGCTTCCCGGATCTCTTAGAGGCGCCGCCTGGCAAAGCAAATCAGTCGATGGTACGGCCCGGCAACGAGCGCTGGAAAACGTTAGCCGAAGAGAAATCCGACCTTCGGGAGCGGGAGGCCGGCCACGCGGTCCAGCACCCGCGGGCCGGCGACGCCGCCGAGCCCCTCGTAGAAGGCGCTGGCGCGGGCGTTGTCCTCCAGGCTCCACACGCCGAGCCGCGCGAGGCCGTGATCCGCGAGGTCGTTGCGCACCGCCCGGAACAGGCGCCGGCCCAGGCCGACGCCCTGGTACTCCGGCAGCAGGTAGAGTTCGTCGATCTCCGCCTCGGTGCCGAGCGACCGGCTGCGCGTCCGCCCGTAGGCCGCGTAGCCGACGACGAGTTCGCCCGTCTCGACCACCGCGATCGGCCGGCCGCGGCGCAGGGCGCCACGCCACCAAGCCCGGTCCCGGGTCGAGATCAGCCGCTCCAGGGCGACGCCCGGGATGATGCCGCGATAGGCCTCGCGCCACGACGCATCGAACACCTTGGACAAGCCGCCGAGGTCGGCCTCGCGGGCCCGGCGGATGCTCGTGGTGCGCGTGCTCATGGGCCTCGGGTCTCCCATCGTCCGACCGGCGGATAACTCGCGCGGTCCGCGCAGGTTCGATGCCGATCCGGGCGGAGTGAAGGCAAGAATGGCGCCGGATCGCGTCGGTGTGTGGTCGACCGCGCGCCGGTCGGGTGCCGGGCCGCCCCGGGTCCGCGAATTGCCGGGCCGCCGGGTGGCTGGTAGAGCCCGGGCTCGTTCCCTCGGCAGCCCGGCCTTGTTCAACCGCTTCCTCAAGCCCGAGACGCGCTACGCGCGCCGCATGGCCCGGATCGCCCGCTTCGAGCGGCCGATCGCCGGCCCCGGCGACCGGCTGTGGGCCTGGGCCAGCATGCTGCTGATGGACCACGGCGTGTTCCGCCTCGCCTACCTCAACCGGCACCGGGTCGGGTCCGGCGCCCTCTGGCGCTCGGCCCAGCCCGGTCCCCACCAGCTCGCCCGCTTCCGGGCCGAAGGGGTCCGGACGATCATCTCCCTGCGCGGCGGGCGCGAGCACGGGTCCTGGCCGCTGCAGCGCGAGGCCTGCGAGCGCCACGGGCTCAAGCTCGTCGAGTTCGTGCTCCGCTCGCGGGAGGCGCCGGACCGGGCCACCATCCTCGGCGCCAGGGCGTTCTTCGCCGGCATCGAGTACCCGGCCGTGATGCACTGCAAGTCCGGCGCCGACCGGGCCGGCCTCGCCTCGGCCCTGTACCTGATCCTGCACGAGGGCCGCCCGGTGGCCGAGGCCGCCCGGCAGCTCTCCGCCCGCTACGGCCATCTCCGCTTCGCCAAGACCGGGATCCTCGACGCGTTCTTCGCCCGCTACCGCGTCGAGGGCGAGGCGAAGGGTCTCGACTTCCTGACCTGGGTCGAGACCGTCTACGATCCCGAGGCGCTCAAGCGGGATTTCCGGCCGGGCTTCTGGTCGGATCTGGCCGCCGACCGCATCCTGCGGCGGGAGTGAGGCTCACTCCGCCGGCGGCCGCGCCGCCTCGCGGAACGGGTGGGCCGGGTAGGTGCCGATCACCCGCAGCTCGCGCGAGAAGAAGCCGAGCTCGTCCAGCGCGCGGCGGAGGCCCGTATCCTCCGGATGGCCGTCGACCTCGGCGTAGAACTGCGTGGCGGTGAACTCGCCGTCGACCATGTAGCTCTCGAGCTTCGACATGTTGACGCCGTTGGTCGCGAAGCCGCCGAGCGCCTTGTAGAGGGCGGCCGGGATGTTGCGGACGCGGAACACGAAGCTCGTCACGCAGGGCTCGGCGCCCTGGGCGACCGGCTCGGGCTCGGGGGAGAACACCACGAACCGGGTGGTGTTGTGCGCCTCGTCCTCGACGTCGCGCTCGAGGATGTCGAGGCCGTAGACCTCGGCGGCGAGGGCGGGCGCCAGGGCCGCCCGGCTCGGGTCGCCGATCTCGGCGATCTCGCGGGCCGCCCCGGCGGTGTCGCCGGCGACCACGGCCTTCAGGCCCAGCCGGCGGATGATGCGGCGGCACTGGCCCAGCGCGTGGACGTGGCTGTGGACGCTCTTCAGCGCCTCGAGCTTCGTGCCCGGCAGGACCATCAGCTGGAAGTGGATCGGCAGGAAGTGCTCGGCCACGATGTGCAGCGGCGAGATCGGGATCAGGTGGTGGATGTCGGCGACGCGGCCCGCGATCGAGTTCTCGATCGGGATCATCGCCCGCTGCGCGCGCCCCTCCGTCACCGCCGCGAAGGCGTCCTCGAAGGTCGGGCAGGGCAGCGGCGTCCAGTCCGGATAGGCCTCCGCGCAGATGATGTGCGAGTTGGCCCCGGGCTCACCCTGGTAGGCGATGGTGCGGTCGGTCATGGCGGCGCGGATTCGTTCGTCGGTCAGTTCAGGCGCCGGCCCTGCAGCAGGGCGCGGGCCCGTTCCAGGTCGGCGGGGGTGTCGACGCCGAGCGGCAGGTCGTCGACGATGGCGGCATCGATGCGCATGCCGGCCTCGAGGGCCCGCAGCTGCTCCAGCTTCTCCCGCACCTCCAGCTCGCCGGGCGGCAGGGCCACGAACCGGCTGAGCGCCGTGCGCCGGTAGGCGTACAGGCCGATATGGTGCCAGAGTGGCCCATCGCCCCAGGGCGCGCGGGCGCGGGTGAAGTAGAGGGCGCGCAGGCGCCCGGGACCGACCGCGTGGCCGACGAGCTTGACCACGTTGGGGTTGTCGGCCTCGTGCGGATCGGTGATCGGCGCGCAGAGGGTGACGATGTCGACGGTGCGGTCGGCGAGCGGCGCGACGGAGGCGCCGATGATCGCCGGGTCGATGGTCGGCAGGTCGCCCTGCACGTTGACGACCACGTCGTGGCGGCCCTCCGGATCGACGATCTCCAGGGCCTCGGCGAGGCGATCGGAGCCCGACGGGTGGTCGGCCCGGGTCATCACCGCGAGGCCCCCCGCGGCCTCGACCGTGCGGGCGATCTCCGCCGTGTCGGTGGCGACCACCACCGGGCCGATCCCGGCCTCGACGGCCCGGCGCCAGACATGGACGATCATGGCCTCGCCGGCGATGTCGGCCAGCGGCTTGTTCGGCAGGCGGGTCGCGGCGAGGCGCGCCGGGATCAGGACCAGGGGGTCGGACATCGAGATTCGGATCCGGATGCGCGGATCGAGCGGCCGCGACGGGAGGCGGCCGGCTGCTTAACAGGCCGGCCCCCGGTTGTCGTCCCCCGGGAACGGGCCGGCGGAAGCGGGTCGCACCGCGGTGGAGAAAAGGTGCCACCTGGTGACAAGCTGGACAATTCGGTGGAACAATCCTGCGCCGGAGCGACGCGGAACGCCCCTGCGGCATTGTCAGGAGCCGCCCGGAACCGCTAAGGCAACCTCGAAATCTTCCAATGTCCGGTGTCCGAGCCCGCTCGCCCGTGTCAGGCGCGCGTTCGGCACGGCCGAGTTGCGAGAAGAGCATGAACTCGTTCGAGGTGAACAAGGTCCTGGGTGCGGTCCTCGGCGCCCTTCTGTTCGCGGCCGGATCGGGTTTCGTCGCCGAATTGATCTACCACCCGAAGCCGGCGGGCAATGCCGGCTACGACCTGCCCGAGCCGCAGCCCGAGACCGCCGCGGCGGCGCCCGAGGCCAAGGTCGAGCCGATCGCCGTCCGCCTCGCCAGCGCCAGTGTCGAGAAGGGTTCGGCCGGCACCAAGGCCTGCCACGCCTGCCACAGCTTCGAGAAGGGCGGCCCGAACAAGGTCGGCCCCGACCTGTACGGCATCGTCGAGCGGCCGAAGGGCGCGCATGCGGGCTTCGACTACTCGGCGGCCATGAAGGAGAAGGGCGGCACCTGGACCTACGCCGACCTCGACGAGTTCCTGACGAACCCGAAGGCCTACGTGAAGGGCACCAAGATGGCCTACGCGGGCATCGCCGCGCCGCAGGAGCGGGCCAACGTCATCGCCTACCTGCGGACGCTCGCCGAATCGCCGAAGCCGCTGCCGGCCGTCGAGAAGAGCGACGCCGCGCCGGCGGCCGCGCCCGCCGCGGCCAAGCCCGAGGACAAGCCCGCCGCCGACAAGCCCGCCGCCAACAAGGCGTCCGAGGGTAAGGACAGCCCGGCCAAGCCCGCCGATACCGGCACCGCGAAGCCGGTCGAGGCGAAGTCGCCCGGCAGCCCGCGGACGACCGGCGAGTCGAGCGACCGCAACGCGCCGGCTCCCCCGGCCAGCGCCCACGACAGCGACCAGCAGGGCCAGCCCTCGAGCCTGATCCCCGCCGAGCCGACCGCGCCGACGGCGCCGGCCGCCAAGGAGCCGGCCGCGAAGGCCAATCCCGAGGCCGTCGAGCGGGCGAAGGATCTGGAGGTCGGCGGCCCGACCAAGGATCTGAACGCGCCGCTGCCGACCCCGCAGCCGCTGCCGAAGGAGTAGGCGGCACGGCCGGGTGCGGGGCTGCGTACGGTCCCGCCCCTCGCGTGCCTGGCGCGTTCCGCCAGCATGGCTCCGGGCGTGGCCCTTGCTCTAAGGCGGCTGCGCCCCGGCATCCGGCCGGATCGAGAACCGCGTAGGGCCCCTTGACTGATCGACGTCCCGCTGTGCCGGAGCGCCGGGCCCCCCTGCCGCTCCTCGTCGCCGTGACCATGACCGGAACGGTGGCGCTGCACATCTTCGTGCCGGCGCTGGCGGCGGCGGCCGTCGACCTCGGTACCAACGCCGCCGGCGCCCAGCTGACGATCACCGTCTACCTGATCGGGCTCGCGGGCGGTCAGCTCCTCTACGGGCCGCTCTCGGACCGGTACGGGCGGCGCCCGATCCTGATCGGGGGACTCGGCCTCTACCTCGCCGGCCTGCTGCTCGCGATCCCCGCGCCGAACATCGGCGTCCTGCTCGTCGCCCGCGTCCTGCAATCGCTCGGCGCCTGCGGTTCGCTGGTGATCGGCCGGGCGATGGTCCGCGACGTCTCGACCCGCGAGGACGCCGCCCGGAAGCTCGCGATCCTCACCACCGCGATGACGCTCACGCCCGCGCTGGCCCCGGCGATCGGCGGCGTGGTGAACGAGGCCTTCGGCTGGCGCGCGGTGTTCGTGGTGCTGGCCGGCCTCGTCGCCGTGCTGGGTGCGCTCGTCGTCTTCACCCTGCCCGAGACCAACCGCCACAAGGTGGCGCTGCCGGGCTTCGTCGCCGTCCTGTCCGGCTACCTGCGGCTGGTGCGGGTCCCGGTGTTCCGGGCCTACCTGGTGGCGGGGGCCTGCGGCGGCACCAGCCTCTACGCGTTCCTGGCGGTGGCGCCGTTCCTCCTCGTGGACCGGCTCGGGCGCTCGTCGCAGGAGGTGGGCTTCGACTGCCTGATCGTCGTGTTCGGCATGGTCGGCGGCGCCGTCCTGGCGAGCCGGCTCGCTGCCCGGGTGCCGATCCGCAAGGCGGCGCGGAGCGGCAACCTCCTCTGCATCGGGGCGGCGCTGTCGCTGCTGGTCGTGGACCGCACCGGCATGCTCGGCGTGGTCAGCCTGATCGTGCCGCTCTTCGTCTACGCGGTGGGCGTCGGTCTGCTCAGCCCCAACGCGGTGGCGGGGCTGATGAACGTCGACCCGCACGCGGCCGGGTCGGCCTCCAGCCTCTACGGCTTCACCCAGATGACGTTCGGGGCGCTGTTCACGGCCGCCGCCTCCGCGTGGCCCGCGACCTCGGCGACGCCGGTGGCGCTGGCGCTGCTCGCGGCCGGGCTGATCGCCGCGCTGGCGCTCCGGCGGGCCTGAACGGGTTTCGAACGGTCGAGCGCCGGCCCTGGAGGGGTTCGCTGCTCGGCGGATCCGTCGGCCCCCTCCGTCATTGCGAGCGCAGCGAAGCGACCCAGGGTCAGCGCGCCCTCCGTGAGTGTGGCGTTACTGGATCGCTTCGCTGCGCTCGCAATGACGGCGACTGCGTGTGGGTTGCGCTGAGCCATTCAGGCGCGTGCAGAAGACCGGCCCGGTGCGGATCGAAATCACCGTCAGAGAGCTGAGGTACGCCCGTCGGGCCCCGTTTCAGGTCCTGACCGCCTCGATCGGGCCCGACACGCCCGCACGGAACTCCTCGGCCAGTTCCAGCCACAGCAGGCGCGCCGGGTCGACTGGCCCCGGCAGGGTCAGGCGCCCGGGCGGAACCGGCGTGAAGCCGAAGCGGGCGTAGTAGGGCGCGTCGCCGACGAGGATCACCAGGCCCTCGCCCGCCCGCCGCGCCCCCTCGATCGCCGCGCGGGTCAGGGTGCCGCCGATGCCGCGGCCCTCGAAGCTCGGATCGACCGCCAGGGGGCCGAGCATCACGAAGGGCGTCGCCCCGGTCCGCACCGGCCCCATCCGGACCGAGCCGACGAGGAAGCTGCCGACCGAGGCTGTGATGCCGAGGTCGATCCGCTCGGCCGCGCCCTCGCGGAGGCGGTAGGCGGTGCGGGCGAAGCGGCCGGGGCCGAAGGCCCGGGCGTGGAGGCGCTCGATGGCGGGGGCATCCTCCGGCCGCTCCGGCCGGATGACGAGGGACAGATCGGTCACGGGGTACTCGCGGGTCGGACGGGCGCCGCGTAGCAGCGCCGGGCCGGACCCGCAAACCGTCGCGCTACTCGGCGGCGGCCAGGGCGGGCCGCGCGCCGCCCTGCGTCAGCCTCAGGAAGCCCAGGGCCGCGAGCCAGATCACCGCGCCGCAGGCGGAGGCGACGCCGAGGACCAGCGCGAAGCCGCCGCGGTCGTGCAGCAGGGCGATCGCCGGCACCACGAAGCCGCTCGCCGTGAAGCCCACGAAGTAGCGCACGCTGTAGGCGCGGGCCCGGTAGGCGGGCGGCACGTAGCGGGCGATCATCGCGTCGTTGATCACCACCTGCCCGTAGATCGCCGTCATGGCGAGGACGAGCCCGGCGAGCAGCGGCAGGCCGGTGGAGGCGGCCGCGATCCCGAGCCCCAGCGGCTGCAGCACCGAGAGCGCCACGAACAGGGACGGCAGGCTGTAGCGGTCGATCAGCCGGCCCATGGCGAGCTGCATCAGCGCGCCGAACAGGAAGACGCCGGTGGCCAGGGAGCCGGTCAGCGCCAGCGGCAGCGCCTGCCCGACGCCCTCGTCGATCACCTTGGGCAGGCTGATCGTCGTCAGGTTGAAGGTCAGGCCGCCCGCGAAGATCGACAGGGCGAACATCGCCATGAGCGCCCAGGGCCGGGTCACCGGGATCACCGCCGCGCCGCCGGCCTTCCGGCCCGCGGCGTCGCCGTCGCCCGGAACCAGGGCCACGAAGGCGGCCCCGCAGGCGAGGCAGACGAGGCCGGGAACGATGAAGGCCGCGCGCCAGCTGACCGTGGCGGCGAGCAGCGCGGTCAGGCCGGAGGCCGAGGCCGCGCCGAGATTGCCCCAGACGCCGTTGATGCCGAGATCGTGCCCGAGCCGGCGCGCATGGGTCACCAGCATGGCCGAGCCGACCGGGTGGTAGATCGCCGAGGCGAGCCCGAGGACGCAGAGCCAGAGGGCGAAGCCCAGCGGCGTCGAGGCGCTCGCCACGCCCAGGCAGGACAGGCCGTAGCCGAAGAAGAACACCGCCAGCATGTTGCGCCGCCCGAACCGGTCGGCGAGCGAGCCCATCGGCAGCGAGCACAGGCCGAAGGCCACGAAGGCGCCGGTGGCGAGCCCGATCAGCTCGCCGTAGCCGAGCCCGGTCTGGGCCGCGATGGCGATGACCGCGGTCGGGTAGATCAGCAGCACGAAATGGTCGAGGGCGTGCGCGACGTTGACGAAGCGCAGGGTGCGGCGGGACAGCGTGTCCGAATCCATCGCGGCGTATCCTCCGGGACGGCACCCTGATAGCCTGACCCGATGGCGGTGTTGGGCCGGATATGTACGCGAACGGGCCAATGTTGACGGAGGCGCGCGGCGCCGCGGGGCGGTCGACCGAGGCGGCTGACTACCAGGACGTGCCCCGCCCGGTCGCGGTGATGCCCAAGACCTACGCGGCCGGGATGCATCTCGCCCGGCACTTCCATCCCCGCGCGCAGCTGCTCTACGCCACGTCCGGCCTGATGATGGCGTTCGCGGAGGACGGCACCTGGGTGGTTCCCGAGGGGCACGCCCTCTGGATCCCGCCGCTTCTGCCGCACGCGGTCGCGACCCACGGGGCGGTCGCGATGTGCTCCGCCTATCTCGATCCCGCCGCGGTCCGGTCCTTCCCGGCGAGTTGCCGGGTGATCGCGATGTCGCGGCTCCTCGCCGCCGCGCTCACCGCGCTGGCGGAGGAGCCGGTGCTCTACGCAGAGGCGGGCCGCGGCGGCCACCTCGCCGCCCTGGTGCTCGACGAGATCGGCCGGGCCCCCGCGACGCCGCTCGCGCTGCCGCTCCCGCGCGACCCGCGCCTGCGCCGCGTCTGCCTCGCGCTGATCGAGGATCCGGCCTCGGAGGCCGATCTCGACGCCTGGGCCGACCGTGCCGGCGCGAGCCGGCGCACGCTCACGCGCGGGTTCCGTGCGGAGACCGGTCTCAGCTTCGGCGACTGGCGGGCGAGAGCCCGCGTGATCCGGGCGCTGGCGCTGGCGGCCGAGGGGCGGCCGCCGCGGGCGGTCGCGGCGGCCGTGGGCTACCGGAGCGCGCAG
>NZ_JBKFBI010000046.1:0-37949 GCF_053346095.1 Methylobacterium sp. A52T
TGACAACCGATCCGGAGCGGCGCCGCGCGCCGCTCCGCCTCTCCGGCGCCGGTCCCCGTCTCGACGGGGGCCGGCGTTTCCGTTTCGGGGGGGGTGGGGTTGTTCGGCCGCGCTTCCCGGCCGCTACCCGGCCGCTTCGCGCACGCGACCCCTTGCAAGCCGCGCCGCGATGGGGCATTGGGCGGTGCGCTAGGAGTGTAGCTCAACTGGTCAGAGCGCCGGTCTCCAAAACCGGAGGTTGCGGGTTCGAGTCCCTCCACTCCTGCCAGACATTCAGCCCGATCCCGCGCGGCGGCCCGGTCGACAAGCCGGGGGAGTTGCGCTAGAGCGGGCGCAATCCGAGATCTGAAGCGACCGTCGGTGCGGGCCCATCCGGGTCCTCGGCGCCGACATTCGCATTCCCGGATGCGGTCTCTGCCTCGGGGCCGAACACGCACAGACACTGGCGCCATGGCATCGAACGAAGCGACCAAGAAGGTGGACCTGGTGCGCGGCGCGGCCCGCGGTCCCGCGAATCCGCCGCCCGCCCGGCCCGCGACCCCCGCCCGCGCGCCGCAGAAGCGCGCCACGCCGGGCGAGTTCTTCGCCCAGGTGCGCGACGAGGCCCGTAAGGTCACGTGGCCGACCCGCCGGGAGACCACGATCACGACCATCATGGTGTTCGTGATGGTCGTCGCCGCGAGCCTGTTCTTCACGGTCGTGGATCAGGCCCTGCGCTTCTTGGTCGGCCTGATCCTGGGCGTCTGAGGAATCCTGGGCGTCTGGGGGCGGCTCGCCGCCGATCGGGGGTGACCCCCGGGGACTTGTCGGAGTTGAACGGAACCGTGTCGAAGCGCTGGTACATCGTCCACGCCTACTCGAACTTCGAGAACAAGGTCGCCCAGTCCATCAAGGACCAGGCGGCCCAGCGCGGGCTGACCGAGCTGTTCGACGAGGTGATGGTCCCGACCGAGAAGGTCGTGGAGGTCCGCCGCGGCCGGAAGGTCGACGCCGAGCGCAAGTTCTTCCCCGGCTACGTGCTGGTGAAGTGCGACCTCACCGACGAGGTCTACCACCTGATCAAGAACACCCCGAAGGTCACGGGCTTCCTCGGGGCCGACAAGTCGAAGCCGGTGCCGATCCCGGACGCCGAGGCCGAGCGGATCAAGGGCCAGGTCGCCGAGGGCGTCGACCGGCCGAAGCCCTCGATCTCCTTCGAGATCGGCGAGACCGTCCGGGTCGCCGACGGCCCGTTCGCCAGCTTCAACGGCACCGTCGAGGAGATCGACGACGCCCGCTCCCGCCTCAAGGTGGCCGTGTCGATCTTCGGCCGCGCCACGCCGGTCGAGCTGGAGTACGCCCAGGTCGAGAAGGCCTGAGCCCCCCGATCGCGGCGGCCCTCCGGCCGCCCGTCCTTTCCGGTCGCCGCATCCCCACCGGGTGCGGGGACCGCGAAACCGCCGCGTTCCGCTGAGGGCGCGGCACCATCCGCGGGAGAACCGCCCGGCTTCGCCTCCGGGATCCACGGCTCGCACCGCGACCTGCAACCGTCCGACCCGCCGCGCTTCAGGCCGCACGGGGGCGGATTTTCATTGGGAGCAGTCCCATGGCGAAGAAGATCACGGGCTACGTGAAGCTTCAGGTCCCGGCCGGCGCCGCCAACCCGTCGCCGCCGATCGGCCCCGCGCTCGGTCAGCGCGGCCTCAACATCATGGAATTCTGCAAGGCCTTCAACGCGAAGACCGCGCAGATGGAGAAGGGCACCCCGATCCCGGTGATCATCACCGCGTATCAGGACCGCTCCTTCACCTTCGAGATGAAGCAGCCCCCGGTCACCTTCTTCCTGAAGAAGGCCGTCGGCCTGAAGCTCGGCAAGAAGCCCGCCTCCGGCTCCAAGACCCCGGGCAAGGGCCCGACGGTCGGCAAGATCACCGAGGCGCAGCTCCGCGAGATCGCCGAGAAGAAGATGCCCGACCTCAACTGCGACACGGTCGAGTCGGCCGTCGCGATGATCCGTGGCTCCGCGCGGGCCATGGGCCTCGAAGTCGTCGCGTAAGGGAGGGCAGCATGGCTAAGGAAGGCAAGCGCATCCGCGCCGCCCGCGAGGGCATCGAGGCGACCAAGCTCTACGCGCTCGACGAGGCGATCAAGCTGGTCAAGGAGCGGGCGACCGCGAAGTTCGACGAGACCGTCGAGGTCTCGATGAACCTCGGCGTCGATCCGCGCCACGCCGACCAGATGGTCCGCGGCGTCTGCAACCTGCCGAACGGCTCCGGCCGGACGGTGCGCGTGGCGGTCTTCGCCCGCGGCGCCAAGGCGGACGACGCCAAGGCCGCGGGTGCCGACATCGTCGGCGCCGAGGATCTCCTCGAGATCGTGCAGAGCGGCAAGATCGAGTTCGATCGCTGCATCGCGACCCCCGACATGATGCCGCTGGTCGGCCGTCTCGGTAAGGTGCTGGGCCCGCGCGGCCTGATGCCGAACCCGAAGGTCGGCACCGTCACCATGGACGTGAAGGGCGCCGTCGCCGGCGCCAAGGGCGGCTCGGTCGAGTTCCGCGTCGAGAAGGCCGGCATCGTCCATGCCGGCGTCGGCAAGGTCTCGTTCGACGCCGACAAGCTCGTCGAGAACATCAAGGCCTTCGCGGACGCCGTCGCCAAGGCGAAGCCCGCGGGCGCCAAGGGCACCTACGTCCAGCGCATCGCCGTCACCTCGACGATGGGCCCGGGCGTGAAGGTCGAGCCGAACACGGTCCTGACCGCCTGAGACAAGGCATAGCGTCCACGCTGCGGAGCGCCCGGTCGGAAACGGCCGGGCGCTTCTCGTTGCGGGGGGCGCAGATGGAGCGGCTGTCCCACGTCTACATTCTGGCGAGTCGGCGGAATGGGACGCTCTACACCGGTTCGACCACGGATCTGGCGCGGCGCGTCTGGGAACACCGCGCGGGCGCTCTGCCGGGATTCACCCGGGATTACGGCGTGACCATGCTGGTCTGGTACGAGGCCTATCCGCGGATCATCGACGCGCGAGTGCGGGAATATGCGATCAAGCGCTGGCGGCGGGCTTGGAAGATCGCGCTGATCGAGGATTTCAATCCCGCCTGGCGCGACCTTCATGACGATCTGGTCCGATGAGCCGCTGTCGCGGCGATTCGCATGCTGGGTCCCGGATCAGGTTCCGCCGACGCTCCACCTGTCCGGGAAAGGGGCGCTGCAGGATGGAACGGAAGCCCTTTCCCGGGCGCATGGAGCGCGAGCGGAATGCGACCCGGGACCCAGCGTAGAAATAGCCGCGTAGCGGCACCACGCCCTCACGCCATTCTTAACCGCCGAGGGGGCGCCAACGGCCGCGGCTGTGCTAGATAGGCCGGCATGCGATGCACCCTGACGGTCACCTCCAAGCGACGCATCCTGTGCGTCTTTCCCGCCTACACGCCGTCCTTCGGGACATTCTCCCACGCCTACCCGCTGATGGGCGGGGTGAAGGCGTTCATGCCGCCGCAGGGGCTGCTGCTGATCGCGGCCTACATGCCGGAGGCTTGGGAATGCCGGTTCATCGATGAGAATATCCGCCGCGCGGGCCCGGCGGACTTCGCCTGGGCCGACGCGGTCTTCGTCTCCGGGATGCACATCCAGGAACCGCAGATCCACGACATCCGCGACCGCGCCCGCGCGGCCGGCAAGGTGACGGTGCTGGGCGGCCCCTCGGTCTCGGGCGCCCCGGAGAAGTATGGCGACTTCGACTATCTCCATATCGGCGAGATCGGCGACGCCACCGACCAGCTCGTCGCCCGCCTCGACGCGGACCTCACGCCGCCGCCCGCCCAGGTGGTGCTGGAGACCAAGGATCGCCTCCCGCTCGCGGACTTCCCGGCCCCGGCCTACGAGGCGGCGCCGCTCAAGCGCTACCTGATCGGCTCCCTGCAATTCTCCTCGGGCTGCCCCTACCGCTGCGAGTTCTGCGACATCCCGCAGCTCTACGGCCGCCAGCCGCGCCTGAAGAGCCCGGAGCAGATGTGCGCCGAGCTCGACGCCATCGTCAGCCAGCCGGGCCACCCGGCGGTGGTCTACTTCGTCGACGACAATTTCATCGGCAACCGCAAGGCGACCCGCGAGATGCTGCCGCACCTCGTGGAATGGCAGAAGCGGAACAACTACCCGCTCCAGTTCGCCTGCGAGGCGACGCTGAACATGGCCAAGCAGCCCGAGATCCTCGAGCTGATGCGGCAGGCCAACTTCATGACGGTGTTCGTCGGGATCGAGACCCCGGAGGCGGACGCCCTCAAGGGCATCGACAAGACCCACAACGCCGCCGTGCCGATGTACGAGGCGATCGAGACCCTCAATTCCTACGGGCTCGAGGTGACCTCCGGCATCATCCTGGGCCTCGACAGCGACACCGACAAATCCGAGCAGAACCTGATCGACTTCATCGACCGCTCGGCGATCCCGGTCCTGACCATCAACCTGCTCCAGGCCCTGCCCAAGACCCCGCTCTGGGACCGGCTGGAGCGCGAGGGCCGGCTCCTCCACGACGCCAGCCTCGAGTCGAACGTCCTGTTCAAGCGGCCCCACGATTCGGTGGTGAGCAGCTGGCGCCGGGCGATCGCGCACGCCTACGAGCCGGAGAAGATCTTCGAGCGGTTCAAGCACCAGTGCGCGGTGACCTACCCGAACCGGATCACCACGCCGACGGCCGGCAAGCTCACGTTCACCAACCTGCGCCGCGGCCTCATCCTGGGCTTCAACATCATCACCCGCGTCGGGATCTTCTCCGACTACCGCAGGCCGTTCTGGAGCGCGGCCGGCTACGCGCTGAAGCGCGGGCAGATCGAGGCGGTGTTCAACATGGGCTTCGTGGCCCACCACCTGATCCGCTTCACCCGCGAGGCCCTGCGCGGCGAGCACAACGCCTCGTTCTACGCCGCGAAGGCCGCCGAGGCGAAGGCCGCCCGCGACCGCAGCTGGTGGGAGGCCGCGCGGCGCAAGCTGGTGCCGGAGCGCGAGGCGGCCTAGCCGGGGATCCCGGGAAGGGTCCCGAGCGATGCAGCCGCGGCAGGGCACCCGCGCAAGTCCTTGCCTGCGGCGGAAAAGTCGCGCTCCGGCCCTTGGCAGGCGGCTTGCTAGGCTCTATACACCGCGCCTCACGCATTTCATCCTCACGGAAGGAGAGCGGCCGATCGGCCGGTTTCCGCTCGAAATGTCGCCCGGGCAACCGGGTGGCACTGGCCGGAAGGATCCCAGGGGCGACGAGCCCCGCGGAGCCTTGTCCGGCCATGTCCTGTCCGAGACTGCAGGTGCCGGTTCGCCGGCTTAATCCGCCAGCCTGCACAGACGGGGAAGACCGAATTCGAAAAGCCTCGCCCCGGCCCCGGCCGCGGAGGGGTGTCGGTTTGAACCAACTCGCCCGAGGCGGCCCGAAGGGGCACGCGCGGGGACAGGGCCGCGAAGCGTCGTTCGGACGTTCCCGGTCTTCCTGAAGGCCGAGACCACGTCCGGGCGGCATGTGCAACCGGCGGACCCGAGACCGGGTTCCGCCAACCGGAGAGAGCCCAGTGGACCGGACAGCTAAAGCTGATCTCGTCTCGACGCTCAACGGCGTGTTCAATCAGAGCGCCGTCGTCGTCGTGGCCCACTACAAGGGCCTCACGGTCGCCGACATGCAGAAGCTGCGCGCGCAGATGAAGCAGGCCGGCGCCACCGTGAAGGTCGCCAAGAACAGCCTCGCCGGCATCGCACTCGATGGCACGGACGTCGCCTCCATCAAGCCGCTCCTGAAGGGCCCGACCCTGCTCGCCTATTCCGGCGATCCGGTCGCTGCCGCGAAGGTCGCGGTCGATTTCGCCAAGGTCAACGACAAGCTCGTGATCCTCGGCGGCGCGATGGGGAAGACCGCCCTGAACCCGGACGGCGTGAAGGCGCTCGCCTCGCTCCCGTCCCTCGACGAACTGCGCGCCAAGATCGTGGGCCTCGTGCAGGCGCCCGCGACCAAGATCGCTCAGGTCGTCAACGCGCCGGCGGCGAAGCTCGCCCGCGTGTTCGGGGCCTATGCCAACAAGGACGAGGCCGCCTGAGGCCCTTCAAAATCCATCCGTTCAAACCGATATCTGAGAGGAATTCAAAATGGCTGATCTCGCCAAGCTCGTCGACGACCTGTCCTCGCTGACCGTGCTCGAGGCCGCTGACCTGGCCAAGATGCTCGAGGAGAAGTGGGGCGTCTCGGCCGCCGCTGCGGTCGCCGTGGCCGCCGGCCCGGCCGCCGGTGGCGCCGCCGCCGCCGCCGAGGAGCAGACCGAGTTCACGGTCGTCCTCGCCTCCGCCGGCGACAAGAAGATCGAGGTCATCAAGGAGGTCCGCGCGATCACCGGCCTCGGCCTCAAGGAGGCCAAGGACCTGGTCGAGGGCGCGCCGAAGCCGATCAAGGAAGGCGTCGCCAAGGACGAGGCCGAGAAGCTCAAGGCCCAGCTCGAGAAGGCCGGCGCCAAGGTCGAGCTCAAGTAAGTCGACGATGGGCCGGTCCCGGCCCATCACCCCACGAAGGCTCCGCGCGAGCCTGTCGTGACCGGAGCCCGCGGGTCAGCGCCCGCGGGCTTTAGGCCGCTTCGGCGGATGGTCCTGGAACGGGACCGGCAAGAGATTCGGTTCGGTGGCGCGGCTCGGCGGGGCGCGCGTCACGGCCCGGTGCGGGAGGTCCCTTTCGGGAACGCTTCCCCGGGCGCGAGGCACGCGGGTAGGAGCGAGGTCACATGGCCAACACGCTGGTCGGTCGCAAGCGCATTCGGAAGTTCTTCGGCAAGATCAAGGAAGTTGCCGAGATGCCGAACCTCATCGAGGTTCAGAAGGCGTCCTACGACCAGTTCCTGATGGTCGACGAGCCCGAGGGCGGGCGCGCCGACGAGGGGCTGCAGAGCGTGTTCAAGTCGGTGTTCCCGATCTCCGACTTCGCCTCCACGGCGCTGCTCGAGTTCGTGCGCTACACCTTCGAGGCCCCGAAATACGACGTGGACGAGTGCCGCCAGCGCGGCATCACCTTCGCGGCCCCGCTGAAGGTCACGCTGCGCCTGATCGTGTTCGACGTCGATCCCGACACCCAGGCCAAGTCGGTCAAGGACATCAAGGAGCAGGACGTCTACATGGGCGACATGCCCCTGATGACGGAGAACGGCACCTTCATCGTCAACGGCACCGAGCGCGTCATCGTCTCGCAGATGCACCGCTCGCCGGGCGTGTTCTTCGACCACGACAAGGGCAAGACCCACTCCTCGGGCAAGCTCCTGTTCGCCGCCCGCATCATCCCGTACCGGGGCTCCTGGCTCGACGTCGAGTTCGACGCCAAGGACATCGTGCACGTCCGCATCGACCGGAAGCGCAAGCTGCCGGCGACGTCGCTGCTCTACGCCCTGGGCCTCGACGGCGAGGAGATCCTGTCGACCTTCTACAACAAGGTTGTCTACGACCGGGACGGCGCCGACTGGCGCGTGCCGTTCGACGCCGAGCGCATGAAGGGCATGAAGGCCACCGTCGACCTGATCGACGCCGATTCCGGCGAGGTCGTGCTCGAGGCCGGCAAGAAGCTGAACGCTCGCAACGCCCGCCAGATCACCGAGAAGGGCACCAAGTTCCTCAAGGCGACCGACGAGGATCTCGTCGGCCAGTACGTCGCCGAGGACCTCGTCAACGTGCAGACCGGCGAGATCTGGGCCGAGGCCGGCGAGGAGGTCACCGACAAGCTCCTGAAGAGCCTGGAGGATGTCGGGATCACCGAGCTGCCGGTGCTCGACATCGACCACGTCAACATCGGCCCCTACATCCGCAACACGCTGGCGGTGGACAAGAACTCCAACCGCGAGGGCGCGCTGTTCGACATCTACCGGGTCATGCGCCCGGGTGAGCCGCCGACCCTCGAGACCGCCGAGGCGATGTTCCACTCGCTGTTCTTCGATTCCGAGCGCTACGACCTCTCGGCGGTCGGCCGCGTGAAGATGAACATGCGCCTCGACCTCGACGCCGCCGACACCGTGCGCACCCTCCGCAAGGAGGACATGCTGGCGGTGGTCAAGGCGCTCGTGGAGCTGCGCGACGGCAAGGGCGAGGTCGACGACATCGACCACCTCGGCAACCGCCGCGTCCGCTCGGTGGGCGAGCTCATGGAGAACCAGTACCGCCTGGGCCTCCTGCGCATGGAGCGCGCCATCCGCGAGCGCATGAGCCAGGTCGACATCGACACGGTCATGCCGCAGGACCTGATCAACGCGAAGCCCGCGGCCGCGGCCGTGCGCGAGTTCTTCGGCTCGTCGCAGCTCTCGCAGTTCATGGACCAGACCAACCCGCTCTCCGAGGTGACGCACAAGCGCCGCCTCTCGGCGCTCGGCCCGGGCGGTCTGACCCGCGAGCGCGCCGGGTTCGAGGTGCGCGACGTGCACCCGACCCATTACGGCCGCATCTGCCCGATCGAGACGCCGGAAGGCCCGAACATCGGCCTGATCAACTCGCTCGCCACCTTCGCGCGGGTGAACAAGTACGGCTTCATCGAGACCCCGTTCCGGCGCGTGCGCGACGGCGTGGTCACCGACGAGGTCGCCTACCTCTCGGCCATGGAGGAGGCGAAGTACTACGTCGCCCAGGCGAACGCCCAGATGGACGAGGCCCGCAAGCTCACGGAGGACCTCGTGGTCTGCCGCCGGGCCGGCGAGGTGATCGTCGTGGGGCCCGAGCGCGTCGACCTCATGGACGTGTCGCCGAAGCAGCTCGTCTCGGTCGCCGCGGCGCTGATCCCGTTCCTCGAGAACGACGACGCCAACCGCGCGCTGATGGGCTCGAACATGCAGCGCCAGGCGGTGCCGCTCGTCCGCGCCGACGCCCCGTTCGTGGGCACCGGCATGGAGGCGGTGGTCGCCCGGGATTCCGGCGCCGCCATCGCGGCGCGGCGCGCCGGCATCGTCGACCAGGTGGACGCCACCCGCATCGTCATCCGCGCCACCGAGGAGGCCGACGCCAACAAGCCGGGCGTCGACATCTACCGGCTGCAGAAGTTCCAGCGCTCCAACCAGTCGACCTGCATCACGCAGAAGCCGCTGGTCCGTGTCGGCGAGTTCGTCAAGAAGGGCGAGATCATCGCCGACGGTCCCTCGACCGAGTTCGGCGAGCTGGCGCTCGGCCGGAACGTGCTCGTCGCGTTCATGCCGTGGAACGGCTACAACTTCGAGGACTCGATCCTGCTCTCCGAGCGGATCGTGAAGGATGACGTGTTCACCTCGATCCACATCGAGGAGTTCGAGGTGATGGCCCGCGACACCAAGCTCGGGCCGGAGGAGATCACCCGCGACATCCCGAACGTCTCCGAGGAGGCGCTCAAGAACCTCGACGAGGCCGGCATCGTCTACATCGGCGCCGAGGTGAATGCCGGCGACATCCTCGTCGGCAAGATCACTCCGAAGGGCGAGAGCCCGATGACGCCGGAGGAGAAGCTGCTCCGCGCCATCTTCGGCGAGAAGGCCTCTGACGTGCGCGACACCTCCCTGCGGGTGCCGCCGGGCGTCACCGGCACGATCGTCGAGGTCCGGGTGTTCAACCGCCACGGCGTCGACAAGGACGAGCGCGCCCAGGCGATCGAGCGCGAGGAGATCGAGCGCCTCGCCAAGGACCGCGACGACGAGCAGGCGATCCTCGACCGCAACACCTACGCCCGCCTCGCGGACGTGCTGATCGGTCAGGCGCCGGTGGCCGGCCCGAAGGGCTTCCGCAAGGACACCACGCTCACCCGCGAGCTGATCAACGACTACCCGCGCTCGCAGTGGTGGCAGTTCGCCGTCATCGACGACCGTCTCATGACCGAGATGGAGGCGATGCAGAAGCAGTACGACGAGTCGAAGAAGCGCCTCGAGCAGCGCTTCCTCGACAAGGTCGAGAAGCTGCAGCGCGGCGACGAGCTGCCCCCCGGCGTCATGAAGATGGTCAAGGTCTTCGTGGCGGTGAAGCGCAAGATCCAGCCGGGCGACAAGATGGCCGGCCGTCACGGCAACAAGGGTGTCGTGTCGCGGATCGTGCCGATCGAGGACATGCCGTTCCTGGAGGACGGGACGCATGCCGACATCGTGCTCAACCCGCTGGGCGTGCCCTCGCGCATGAACGTCGGCCAGATCCTGGAGACGCACCTCGGCTGGGCGGCTGCGGGCCTGGGTCGCAAGGTGTCGAAGGCGGTGGATGCCTATCTGAAGACGCAGGACATCGCGCCGCTGCGGGAGGAGATGAAGGCGATCTACTCCCCCGGCGAGCTCGACGGCCTGACGGACGAGGAGCTGGCCGAGGCCGGCAACAACGTCCGCCGCGGCGTGCCGATGGCCACGCCGGTCTTCAACGGCGCTAAGGAGGCCGACATCGAGCAGATGCTGGAGATGGCCGGTCTCGACCGCTCGGCGCAGTCGACGCTCTACGACGGGCGGACCGGCGAGCCCTTCGACCGCAAGGTGACGATGGGCTACATCTACATGCTGAAGCTCCACCACCTCGTGGACGACAAGATCCACGCCCGGTCGATCGGCCCGTACTCGCTCGTCACCCAGCAGCCGCTGGGCGGCAAGGCGCAGTTCGGCGGCCAGCGCTTCGGCGAGATGGAGGTCTGGGCGCTGGAGGCCTACGGCGCGGCCTACACGCTGCAGGAGATGCTCACGGTGAAGTCGGACGACGTGGCCGGCCGCACCAAGGTCTACGAGGCGATCGTCCGCGGCGACGACACGTTCGAGGCCGGCATCCCCGAGTCGTTCAACGTGCTCGTCAAGGAGATGCGCTCGCTCGGCCTCAACGTCGAGCTGACGTCCTCCAAGAAGGCCGCCAACGACCAGCTTGAGCCCCCGGCCGACGCGGCCGAGTAAGCCAGCGAAAAGACCTCCCGTGGCGGCGGTTCCCCGCCGCCACGGTCGAGCGGGGAGGGGAGGGGCCTTCCAGGGTTCGACGACGGTGAGCAGCGCCCGCGCGGGGCGCGGCGCCGGATCTTTTTCAGGACGCGGTGGCCCGGCGCGGGGCTGCCGGCGTCAACAAGGAGCGGATCATGAACCAAGAGGTCATGAACCTTTTCAACCAGCAGGCCCAGCCGGTCAGCTTCGACCAGATCAAGATCTCGATCTCGTCCCCGGAGAAGATCCTCTCCTGGTCGTACGGCGAGATCAAGAAGCCCGAGACCATCAACTACCGGACCTTCAAGCCCGAGCGCGACGGCCTGTTCTGCGCGCGCATCTTCGGGCCGATCAAGGACTACGAGTGCTTGTGCGGCAAGTACAAGCGCATGAAGTACAAGGGCGTCATCTGTGAGAAGTGCGGCGTCGAGGTCACCCTCGCGCGCGTCCGGCGCGACCGCATGGGCCACATCGAGCTGGCCGCCCCCGTCGCGCATATCTGGTTCCTGAAGTCGCTGCCGTCGCGCATCGGCCTGCTGCTCGACATGGCCCTCAAGGACCTCGAGCGGATCCTGTACTTCGAGTCGTACTGCGTCATCGAGCCGGGTCTCACCCCCCTGAAGGAGCGCCAGCTCCTGTCGGAGGAGGAGTACCTGCGCGCGCAGGAGGAGTACGGCGAGGACTCGTTCACCGCCATGATCGGCGCCGAGGCCATCCGGCGCATCCTGCAGGAGCTGGACCTCGACAAGATCGCCAACGATCTGCGCGAGGAGATCGCCGTCACCACCTCGGAGCTGAAGCCCAAGAAGCTCCTGAAGCGGCTCAAGATCATCGAGGCCTTCCAGATGTCCGGCAACAAGCCGGAATGGATGATCCTCACGGTCGTGCCGGTGATCCCGCCGGACCTGCGCCCGCTGGTCCCGCTGGACGGCGGCCGCTTCGCGACCTCCGACCTGAACGACCTGTACCGCCGCGTCATCAACCGGAACAACCGCCTGAAGCGGCTGATCGAGCTGCGCGCGCCCGACATCATCATCCGCAACGAGAAGCGGATGCTGCAGGAGGCCGTCGACGCCCTGTTCGACAACGGCCGCCGCGGCCGCGTCATCACGGGCGCCAACAAGCGCCCGCTGAAGTCGCTCGCCGACATGCTGAAGGGCAAGCAGGGCCGGTTCCGCCAGAACCTGCTCGGCAAGCGCGTCGACTACTCGGGCCGCTCGGTCATCGTGGTCGGCCCGGAGCTGAAGCTGCACCAGTGCGGCCTGCCCAAGAAGATGGCGCTGGAGCTGTTCAAGCCGTTCATCTACGCGCGCCTCGACGCCAAGGGCTTCTCGGCCACGGTGAAGCAGGCCAAGAAATTGGTCGAGAAAGAGAAGCCGGAGGTCTGGGACATCCTCGATGAGGTGATCCGCGAGCACCCGGTGATGCTGAACCGCGCGCCGACGCTGCACCGCCTCGGCATCCAGGCCTTCGAGCCGAAGCTGATCGAGGGCAAGGCGATCCAGCTGCACCCGCTGGTCTGCGCCGCGTTCAACGCCGACTTCGACGGCGACCAGATGGCCGTGCACGTCCCGCTGTCGCTCGAGGCGCAGCTGGAAGCGCGCGTCCTCATGATGTCGACCAACAACATCCTGCACCCGGCCAACGGTCAGCCGATCATCGTGCCGTCGCAGGACATCGTTCTCGGCCTCTACTACCTGTCGATCGTGGCCGAAGGCGCGCCGGGCGAGTTCAAGCCGGGCAACGCCAAGAACCCGATGCAGGGCGTCTACGGCGACATGGGCGAGCTGGAGCACGCTCTCGCCGCCAAGGCCGTGTCGCTGCACTCGAAGATCAAGTGGCGCTGGACCGGCATCGGCCCGGACGGCGAGCCCCTGACCAAGACCTACGAGACCACCCCCGGCCGCGTGATCCTCTCCGGCGCCCTGCCGAAGCACGCCAAGGTGCCCTTCGACGTCGTCAACAAGCTGATGACCAAGAAGGAGATCTCGGCGATGATCGACACCGTCTACCGCCACTGCGGTCAGAAGGAGTCGGTGATCTTCTGCGACCGGATCATGGCGCTCGGCTTCAACCACGCGTTCAAGGCCGGCATCTCGTTCGGCAAGGACGACATGGTCGTGCCGGAGAACAAGTGGTCGATCGTCGACACGACCCGCGCGCTCGTGAAGGATTACGAGCAGCAGTACAACGACGGCCTGATCACCCAGGGCGAGAAGTACAACAAGGTCGTCGATGCCTGGGCCAAGTGCTCGGACAAGCTGGCCGCCGAGATGATGGGCCGGATCTCGGCCGTCCAGAAGGACGAGCACGGGGCCGACAAGCAGGTCAACTCGATCTACATGATGAGCCACTCCGGCGCCCGCGGCTCGCCTGCCCAGATGAAGCAGCTGGCGGCGATGCGCGGCCTCATGGCCAAGCCGTCGGGCGAGATCATCGAGACCCCGATCATCTCGAACTTCAAGGAAGGCCTGGACGTTCTGGAGTACTTCAACTCCACGCACGGTGCCCGTAAGGGCCTGGCCGACACCGCCCTGAAGACCGCCAACTCCGGCTACCTGACCCGCCGCCTCGTCGACGTGGCGCAGGACGCGGTCATCCGCGAGGTGGATTGCGGCACGACGAGCGGCATCAAGATGCGCGCCATCGTGGATGCCGGCCAGGTCGTGGCGACGCTCGCCACCCGCATCCTGGGCCGCGCCACGGCCGAGGATCTGGTGGCCGCGGACGGCACGGTGATCGTCAAGACCGGCGAGACCATCGAGGAGCGGCACCTGCCGGCGATCAACGCCGCCGGCATCCAGGAGGTGAAGATCCGCTCGGTGCTGGTCTGCGCCACCAAGAGCGGCGTCTGCGCCACCTGCTACGGGCGCGACCTCGCCCGCGGCACGCCCGTCAACATGGGCGAGGCCGTCGGCGTCATCGCGGCGCAGTCGATCGGCGAGCCGGGCACGCAGCTCACGATGCGCACCTTCCACATCGGCGGTGCGGCCCAGATCGCCGACTCGTCCTTCATCGAGTCGAGCTTCGAGGGCACGATCAAGATCCGCAACCGCGCCGTGGCCAAGAACACGGACGGTGACCTGATCGCCACCGGCCGCAACGTGGCGGTCGTCATCGTCGGGTCGGACGGGGTCGAGCGGGCGGTCCACCGCCTGCAGTACGGCGCCAAGCTCCGGGTCGACGAGGGTGACAAGATCAAGCGCGGGCAGCGGATCGCCGAGTGGGATCCCTACACCCGTCCGATCCTCACCGAGGTGGACGGCATCGTGGCCTACGAGGATCTGGTCGACGGCCAGTCCATGACCGAGACCACCGACGAGTCGACCGGCATTGCCAAGCGCGTCGTCGTCGACTGGCGCGGCTCGGCCCGGACCTCGGACCTGAAGCCCGCGATGGTCGTGGTCGACCGGGACGGCAAGGCGCTCAAGCTGCCGCGCGGCTCGGACGCCCGCTACTTCCTGCCGGTCGACGCCATCATCGGCTTCGACCCGGGCGCGACGGTCAAGGCCGGCGACATCCTCGCCCGCGTCTCGACCGACTCGGCCAAGACCCGCGACATCACCGGCGGTCTGCCGCGGGTGGCGGAGCTGTTCGAGGCACGGCGCCCGAAGGACGCGGCGATCATCGCCGAGAAGTCGGGCACCATCGCGTTCGGCCGCGACTACAAGAACAAGCGTCGGCTCACGCTGACGCCGCACGACGGCTCGGAGGCGGTCGAGTACCTGATCCCGAAGGGCAAGCACATCCACCTGCAGGACGGCGACGTGGTCGAGCTCGGCGATTACATCGTCGACGGCAACCCGGCGCCGCACGACATCCTGGCGATCAAGGGCGTGGAGGAACTCGCGGCCTACCTCGTCAACGAGATCCAGGAGGTCTACCGGCTGCAGGGCGTGTCGATCAACGACAAGCACATCGAGGTGATCGTCCGTCAGATGCTGCAGAAGGTCGAAGTGACCGACGGCGGCGACTCGGACATCCTCTCGGGTGACCAGATCGACCGGACGGAGCTGACCGACTTCAACGAGAAGCTGCTCGCCGAGGGCAAGAAGCCGATCCAGGGCGTTCCGGTCCTGCTCGGCATCACCAAGGCGTCGCTGCAGACCAAGTCGTTCATCTCGGCGGCCTCGTTCCAGGAGACCACCCGCGTCCTCACGGAGGCGGCGGTCAACGGCAAGGTCGACACCCTGGAAGGCCTGAAGGAGAACGTCATCGTCGGGTCGCTGATCCCGGCCGGCACGGGCTCGATGGTGGCGGACATCCGCTCCATCGCCCGCCGCCGCGACGCGATGATCCTGCAGCAGAAGCAGGCCGAGAGCGGCGCGATGCCGGTCGAGGAGCTTCCGCCCGCCGCCGCCGAGTGAGGCCGTCGGCAGGTACGTGACGCGAGAGGGCGGCCTTCGGGCCGCCCTTCTCTTTTGTGGCGTGCCTCGCTCAACGCCGCCGTCTCTGCGAGCGCAGCGAAGTGAGCAGGAGAGCGCCACGCTTCCCGATGTCCCGCTGCCCTGGGTCGCGTCGCTGCGCTCGCGATGACGGAGCGGGAAGAGTCGACGGCAGCGGTCGATCCGAGGCCGTATCGAGACACGCGCGCCCATCCGGCCTTTAACGGCAGCTCAACCATACCGCGCGATAAATTCGGCGCGGCCGCAGAAACACCCTGGAAACGGGGAGGATCGGGCCGGTTCGGGTGCGTGAGTGCGGGTCTGGCGTCGTGGGCACGAGACGAGGACGAGAATCGAGCCTGCGCTGGCTCTCGGCGGCCCTGACGCCCTGGATGGTCGGGCTGGGCCTGCTGGTGTCGTTCACGGCCGATGCCGGCACGGAGAACGCCATCGGCGCGAGCCGGCTCGGGGTGATCGATGCCGACACGGTCCCGCCGCTGCCGCCCGGCACCCTGCTGATCGGATCGGCCCTCCGCCGCCTCGGCGACGAGCCGCCCCAGGCGACCTTCAAGACCGGCGCGCACGTCTTCCCGGTCGTGCAGCGGGCCGGCAAGGGCGACCCCGCCCGGCCGCCGGCCGAGAGCTTCGCCCGCCGGGCCGCGAACCTGCGCGAGGCGGGCGGCGCCCTGGTGTTCGGCGACGTCACCGGCAGCGTCACCGGCGTGCTGACGCAGGGCTCCGCGATCTGGGATCCGGAATCCGAGCCGGAGGCCGCCTTCGTCCCCGTGCCGGATCTCGGCCTCACCACCGGCAGCGGCACCGCCGCCTCCACGGGCGCGGGGACGGCCGACCTCACCGAGGATGGCGGCCCCGAGCGCTTCGACGGCTCGACCCCGCCGGTGCCGCGGGCCATCGCGCTGTCCTCCACGACGCCGGCGCCCGCCGACGCCATCCCCGTCGAGATCGCCGCGGCGAGCCTCGCGCTCCCCGATTTCGTGATCCGCACCGAGCGCCCCGACAGCGCCCAGCCGGTGCCCGAGGACGCGCGCCGGCGCTACGCCGACCTGATCGACCCGAACGCCCTCGACAAGGAGCAGCGCTGCCTCTCCGAGGCGGTCTATTTCGAGGCCCGGAGCGAGCCCGAGGCCGGCCAGGCCGCCGTCGCCCAGGTGGTGCTCAACCGGGTGAAGAGCGGCCTCTACCCGGCGAGCGTCTGCGGCGTCGTCTACCAGAACCGGCACCACTACATGGGCTGCCAGTTCTCCTTCGCCTGCGAGGGCAAGTCGCTGCGCATCACCGATGCCGGCGCCTGGGAATCAGCCACCCGCATCGCCCGCTCGGTGATCGAGGGCCGGACCTACCTCGCCGAGGTCGGCGCGGCGACCCACTACCACGCCGACTACGTGCGCCCGGGCTGGGCCCGCCGCCTGCGCAAGATGGACGTGATCGGCCGGCACATCTTCTACCAGCTCCGGGCCGGCCAGACCTGACCCGGGCCGGATCCGGTCTCATAAGAGAGACTGTCGAAGATCCGAACAATCCTACCTAGGTAGGCGACGCCTAAGCAGTCGAAACCAAGGGTTAATTTTACCTTCGTTCCCGATAATGCTTGCGCGCCGGGCAACGAGTCTGGCCTCTGGTACGTCGAGACGAGCGCCGCGTCCGCGCCGCGTCTCGTAGTAATGCGTATCAGAGGACTTCCATGACCGCGCCGGTCGCTCGCACCGCTCTCCTCGCCGCCGCCCTCGGTGGCGCGCTCCTCGCCGCACCCGCCCAGGCCGGCGGCTGCTACGGCTCCGAATGCTATCGCCGCGTCGTCACGCCGCCGGTCTACGACACCGTGCAGGAGAACGTGCTGGTGCGCCCGCCCCGCACGGTCTACCGCACCACGCCGCCGGTCTACGACACGGTGTCGGAGCGCGTGATGGTCTCGCCCGGCGGCCGCTACTGGCAGACCAGCCGCGGCCCCGGCGGCGAGCTGATCGGCTGCTGGGTGACCACGCCGCCGCGCTTCGCCGTCCGCACCCGGACCGTTCTGATCCGCCCGGCGCAGACGATCCCCGAGACGATCCCGCCGGAATACGCCAGCGTCAGCCGCCGCGTCCTCGTCGCGCCCGCCCGGGCCGGCTGGGCGCCGATCGGTGGGGGGTACGGCGGGGGCTACGGCTACCGGCCCGCGGCCTACGGTGGCCCGCTCGTCGGCTCGATCCCGGACGCCCTCGGCATCACCGGAGCCAGCTCCTCGGATATCGGTGTCGGTCTCGGCTTCTACACGGGCAGCCGGTACGAGGGATACTGAGCCGGTACCGACCGCCGTCGCCTTGATTCCGGGCGTCCCGGCCACACCTCACCGCGCAGCACGGGAGGTGACGATGGGGACGTTCAAGGCCTGGGTGGTCGAGAAGAACGAGGCCGGCCAGAGCCTCGCCTTCAGGGATTTCGACGACGCCGACCTGATGGACGGCGACGTCACCGTGCGGGTGACGCACTCGACCCTGAACTACAAGGACGGCCTCGCGCTCACCGGCAAGTCGCCGGTGGTGCGCCGCTTCCCGATGATCCCCGGCATCGACTTCTCGGGGATCGTCGAGACCTCGGACCATCCGGAGTACAGGCCGGGCGACGCGGTCGTGCTCACCGGCTGGGGCGTCGGCGAGACGCATCTCGGCGCCTACGCGCAGCGCGCCCGGGTCCGGGGCGACTGGCTGGTGCCGCTGCCGCAGGGGCTCACGGCCGAGCAGGCCATGGCTGTGGGCACCGCCGGCTACACGGCGATGCTGTGCTGCATGGCGCTGGACGCCCACGGCGTGAGGCCCGAGCACGGCCCGGTCATCGTCACCGGCGCCTCGGGCGGCGTCGGCTCCGTCGCGGTGGCGCTCCTCGCCCGGGCGGGCTGGCACGTGATCGCCTCCACGGGCCGGGACGGCGAGTCCGATTACCTGAAGGGGCTCGGCGCCGCCGAGATCCTCGACCGGGCCGAACTGTCGAAGCCCGGCAAGCCGCTGGGCAAGGAGCGCTGGGCCGCCGGCGTCGACGCCGTGGGCTCCACGACGCTCGCCAACGTCCTCGCCATGACCCGGGCGGACGGCGCCGTCGCGGCCTGCGGGCTGGCGCAGGGCATGGACCTGCCGACCTCGGTGGCACCGTTCATCCTCCGCGGCGTCTCGCTGCTCGGCATCAACAGCGTCACTACCCCGCAGAAGAAGCGGCGCGAGGCTTGGGCCCGCCTCGCCCGCGAGCTCGATCTGGCCAAGCTCGCCGCCATGACCAGCAAGGTCCGCCTGGATGAGGTCGGCCGGCTCGGCGACGCGATCCTGGCCGGCAAGGTTCGGGGCCGGACCGTGGTGGAGGTCGGGTAGCTCCGGCGCCCGTCAGGCGGCGTTCCGCCTCCGCGCCCGGGAACCGGGCGATGCGGACAACGGCGTGCCGGGCCGGGAGCCTCCTCTCCTCCCGCGGCCCGAGTATGTTCGCGACGGGGTGCTCCTCGTGGACGAGGATCCGGCCGCCCGGCCGCAGCAGGCGCGCCGCCACGGCGAGAGCGCCGAGTCACCGTCGCGCGGGAACCTTTGCCGTACCTGGCGTGTTGGCGTCTTCATGAGCGTCGCATTCGTCAAAGAGCCCGAAGGTGGGGAAGCGTTCGAGAATCTGCCGGATCGGCCGATCTCGCCGCACACGAACTTCGTCACGCCGGAGGGGCTCGCGCAGATCGAGGCCGAGGTCGCGCGCCTGGAGAAGGAGGTCGCCTCGCTGGATCCCGCCGACAAGGCGGAGGATTCCCGCATCGGGCGCGACCTGCGCTACTGGGCGGCCCGGAAGAACACTGCGCAGCTCGTCGAGCCCAAGGGCGGCGACACCGTGCAGTTCGGCTCGACCGTCACGGTGGTCCGCGAGGACGAGTCCGGCAAGGAGACCCGGCAGACCTTCCGGATCGTCGGCGAGGACGAGGCCGACCCGCATAAGGGCTCGATCTCGTACGTGGCCCCGCTGGCCCGGGCGATCACCGGCAAGACGATCGGCGACGTGGTCGAGGTGAACGGCCACGAGGTCGAGGTGGTCGAGATCCGCTGAGGCGGGTCATCGGCCCTCGAAGCGCGCCCGCAGGGGCAGCAGCGCCTCGGCGACGTGCTCCATGAAGGCCCGGACCCGCGCCGCGTGGCGCAGGTCCGGATGCGTCAGGATCCACAGGTCCGCCCCGAGTTCCGGGTGCGGTCCGGACAGGCGGCGCAGCGCCGGGTTGATGTCGGCCGTGAAGCAGGGGAGCGGGCCGATGCCGAGACCGGCCTCGACCGCCGCCTCCAGGCCCAGCACCGCGTTGATCCGCAGGCGGACGCGGTCGGACGGCACCCGCGCCTCCACGAACCGCGTGAGCGAGCCCCCCGCCACCAGCGGGCTCGGACTGATCCACGTCTCGCGGGTCAGGTCGCCGTAGGCACGGTCGGCGCGGCCGTAGACCGCCCAGGCGGTGAGGGCGAGGCGGCGCCCGACCAGGGTCTCGCTCGGCTCCCGGCTGATCCGGATCGCCACGTCGGCGTCCCGGCGCGAGAGGTTGAGCGTCGCCTCCGCGAGGATGAGCTCGATCCGGATCTCCGGGTAGCGCTCCGCGAAGCTCGCCAGCATCGGCATCAGCAGCTCGGCGGCGAAGCCCGCCGGCGCGGTCACCCGCAGCTCGCCGGAGGGTGTCTCGCCCTGTCCCGCCACCGCGCGGGAGAACCGCGCCACGTCCAGCTCGATGCGCCCGGCCGCCTCGACCATCGCCTGCCCGGCGGCGGTCGGCACGTAGCCCGTGCGCAGCCGCTCGAACAGGCGCGCGCCGAGCCGCGCCTCCAGGGCGGCGAGGCGCCGGAACGCCGTCGAGTGGTTGATGCCCAGTTCGGCCGCCGCCGCGGTCAGGCCGCCCCGGTCGGCCACCGCCTTCACGAACCGGAACTCGTCCCAGTCGAGCGCCACGCCCGGATCCTTGCATCTGTGCAAGATCAGTCTTGCATGTCGGCGCATTCTTGCAAGGCGGCAAATGCGCGATGCAGGGGCCATCCGCCGGCCGACGATTCGGCCGGCCGTCCGACACGCAGGAGAGACCATCCCATGGCGAAGGTTCTGGTGCTGTACTACTCGACCTACGGTCACGTGGAGCAGATGGCCTACGCCGTCGCCGAGGGGGCCCGCGAGACGGGGGCCGAGGTCGTCGTGAAGCGCGTGCCCGAGCTGGTCCCGGAGGAGGTCGCCCGACAGAGCCACTTCAAGCTCGATCAGGCGGCGCCGGTCGCGACCGTCGCCGAGCTCGCCGACTACGACGCGATCATCTTCGGCACGCCGACCCGCTACGGCAACATGGCCTCGCAGATGAAGCAGTTCATCGACCAGACCGGGGGGCTCTGGATGAAGGGCGCGCTCGTGGGGAAGGTCGGCTCGGTCTTCACCTCCACGGCCTCCCAGCACGGCGGCCAGGAGACGACGCTGACGAGCTTCCACACGGTGCTGTTCCACCACGGCATGGTGGTGGTCGGCCTCCCCTACAGCTTCCAGGGGCAGGCGGGCGTCGAGGCGGTGAAGGGCAACACGCCCTACGGTGCCAGCACGATCGCGGACGGCGACGGGTCCCGCCAGCCGAGCGCCGTCGAGCTGGAGGGGGCGCGGTTCCAGGGCCGCCACGTGGCCGGCATCGCGGCCAAGCTGGCCCGAGACTGACGAGGCGAGACTGACGAGCTAAGAAAAAAGGCTCGGATTGCTCCGAGCCTGAAAGGAAAAAGGCCATTGGGGGCTGAGAAGGCCTTCGTGATCAATAAACGGATCAGGCCGAACTCTGTTCCGCGGCTGGCGAAAATTTCTCCGCCGTCAGCGGGGTGCGGCCGCCCGGGCGAGGCGATCTCGGATCGCCTCGCCGAGCCCGTCATCGGGGATCGGCACGACCGCGATGGTCTCGGCCCCCGAGGCGTCGAGGTCGCGCAGGGCGCCGAACAGCCGGGACGCGGCCTCGGCGGGATCGCCCGCCGGGCTCAGGTTGAGGCTGGCCCGCGCGAATTCGTGATCCGCCGGGAGGTGCGAGCCGAACAGCAGGACCGCCTCGCCGGGCGCGACCCGCACCGCGTCGAGCCGGACCCGCGCCCGCGGCGCGTAGTGCGAGGCGAGCATGCCCGGGCCCGCCGGCCGGTCGGCATCCGCCGCCTCGGGTACCGCCGGGTCGAGGCCGAGCACCGCCCGGAGCGCCGCCCGGGTGACGCCGCCGGGCCGCAGCAGCCGCGGCGTACCGCCCAGGCAGGCCACCACCGTCGACTCGACGCCGACCGACGTGTCGCCGCCGTCGAGCACCGCGGCGATCCGGCCGGCGAGATCGTCGAGGACGTGGACGGCCCGTGTCGGGCTCACCCGCCCGGACCGGTTGGCCGAGGGCGCCGCGACCGGCCGCCCGACCTCCGCCAGGAGATCCCGCGCGAGCGGGTGCGCCGGAATCCGCAGGGCGAGGCTCGGCAGGCCGGCGCGGGCGAGGTCGCAGACCCGCGTGCCCGCGTGCGCCGGGACGACCAGGGTGAGGGGGCCGGGCCAGAAGGCCTCCGCGAGGCGGCGCGCCGGCGCGTCGAAGACGCCCTCCGCCAGGGCCGCCGCCGCGTCGGGCAGGTGCGCGATCAGCGGGTTGAAGCGCGGCCGCGCCTTGGCGGCGAAGATGCCCGTCACCGCCGCGGGGTCGGTTGCGTCCGCCCCGAGCCCGTAGACGGTCTCGGTCGGGAAGGCGACGAGGCGGCCGGCCCGCAGGAGCGCGGCGGCCTCCGCGAGGCCGGCCGCGGCGGCGGGGGGCCGCCGGGTCGCGGCCGGGACCGTTGACCCGGGATCATTCATGCGGGAAGCCGTCTCCGAGGTCATGGCGACGCGAGCCCCGCGCGCCTATCCTCGCCCCGCCCTAGCGCCGGTGCGCGGGCGCGGTCAAACCCGCCCCGGATCGAAAGAGCGGGCGGGCCGCCACACGGGAGGATCGTATGAGTTACCGCGCCCCGGTCCCCGAGATGCTCTTCACGCTGCGGCACGTGGCCGGGCTCGACGCGGTCGATCCCGACGACGCCGAGGCGATCCTGACCGAGGCCGGGCGGATCGCCGCCGGCGTGATCGCGCCGCTCAACCGGGTCGGCGACCGGCACGGCACCCCCTTCGCGGACGGGCAGGTCACCACGCCGCCCGGCTGGCGCGAGGCCTACCGCACCTTCACGGAGGGCGGCTGGAACGGGCTCTCGGCCGAGGCCGATCACGGCGGCCAGGGCCTGCCGAAGCTGATCGAGGCCGCCTGCACCGAGATGTGGAACGGCGCCAACCTCGCCTTCGGCCTCTGCCCGCTCCTGACCCAGGGCGGCATCGAGGCGCTGGCAGCCCACGGCTCGGACGACCTGAAGGCGCGCTACCTCGAGAAGCTGGTCTCGGGCGCGTGGCCGGCCACCATGAACCTGACCGAGCCGCAGGCGGGCTCCGACCTCGCCCTGCTGCGCACCCGGGCCGTGCCGGCGGGCGACGGCAGCTACCGGATCACCGGCAACAAGATCTACATCACCTACGGCGAGCACGACCTCGCCGACAACATCGTCCACCTCGTCCTGGCCCGGCTGCCCGACGCGCCCGCCGGCACGCGGGGCATCTCCCTGTTCCTGGTGCCGAAGGTGCTGCCGGACGGCACCCGCAACGATCTGCGCTGCTCCGGCATCGAGCACAAGCTCGGCATCCACGCCTCGCCGACCTGCTCGATGGCGTTCGGCGACGGCGGCGGCGCCACCGGCTGGCTGATCGGCCAGGAGAACAAGGGGCTGGCCTGCATGTTCACGATGATGAACGCGGCGCGGCTCAATGTCGGCCTGCAGGGCGTCGGAATCGCCGAGGCCGCGACCCAGCGGGCGCTCGCCTACGCGCAGGAGCGCCGCCAGGGCAAGGCGGTAGGCGCCGCCGAGGCGACCAGCCCGATCGCTGCCCATCCGGACGTGCAGCGCATGCTGCTCACCATGAAGGCCTCGACGGCCGCCGCCCGCGCCATCTGCTACCTCACCGCCGCGGCCCTCGACGCGTCGAAGGGGCCGGAGGGGCAGGCGGCCCTGGACCGCGCCTCGCTGCTGACCCCGGTGGCGAAGGCCTTCGCCACCGACCTCGCCAACGAGGTGACCTCGCTCGGCGTGCAGGTCCACGGCGGCATGGGCTTCGTGGAGGAGACCGGGGCGGCGCAGCTCATGCGCGACGCCCGCATCCTCGGCATCTACGAGGGGACCAACGGCATCCAGGCCATCGACCTCACCGCCCGCAAGCTGCCGCTGAACGGCGGGAGCACCGCGCGGTCGCAGATCGCCTGGATGCGCCGGGCCGCGGAGGGGCTGCTCAAGGCCGGCGATCCCGCCTTCGGCCACATGGCGGCGCGGCTGCGCGACGGGATCGGCAGTCTCGACCGGGCGACGAGCCACCAGCTCGCCGCGCTGAGCTCGAACCGCCCCGAGGCGGCGCTCGCCGGCGCGACGCCGTACCTGCGCCTGTTCGGTCTGACGCTGGGCGCCGCCTGCCTCGCCCGGGGCGCGCTCGCCGCGAGCGCCGCCCGGAAGGCAGGCGAGACGGACCCGGCGCACGCGGCCCGCATCGCGCTCGCCCGGTTCTACGCCGAGAACCTCCTAGTGGCCGCCTCCGGCCTGGAGCAGGCGGTGGTCGAGGGCGGCGCCTTCACGGACGACGCCGGCCTGGCGCTGGCGGTTTGAGGAGCGGATCATGGCCGAACCCGTCACGATCGACGACCTCGCGGGCGGCGTCCGCCTGATCACCCTGAACCGTCCGGAGAAGAAGAACGCCCTCACGGGCGCCATGTACGACGCGATGCGCGCGGGCCTGGCGCAGGCCGACGCGTCGGACGCGGTCGGCGCCGTGGTCTTCGCCGGGCAGCCCGGCATGTTCAGCGCCGGCAACGACCTCGCCGACTTCATGGGGCATGCCGGTGATGGATTCAGTTCCTCGCCGGCGCTGGCCTTCATCCGCCAGCTCGCCCGGACCCGCACCCCGATGGTGGCGGCGGTCGACGGGATCGCGGTCGGCATCGGCGCGACGCTCTGCCTGCACTGCGACCTCGTCTACGCGAGCCCTGCGGCGCGCCTGCGCATGCCCTTCGTCGAACTCGGCCTCGTGCCGGAGGCGGCGTCGAGCTACCTGCTGCCCCTGCGGGTCGGGCGGCTCCGGGCGACCGAGCTGCTGCTCCTGTCCCGGCCGCTGGAGGCCGACGAGGCGCAGGCCCTGGGCCTCGTCAACGCGGTGCTGCCCGCCGACATGCTGGTCGAGCAGGCCATCGCGCAGGCCGCGCGCCTCGCCGCCCTGCCGCGCGGGGCGCTGACGGCGTCCCGGGCGCTGATCCGGGGCGACCAAGCGCAGGTCGAGGCGGCCCTGGAGGCTGAGGCGAAGGCCTTCGACGCGCAGCTGCGCTCGCCCGAATCCCAAAAACGGCTCGCCGCCTTCCTGTCGCGGTCGAAGCCCGCCGCCTCGGCGTGAGCCCGCCCGACCTCTCCCAGAAGATCTGCCTCGTCGCGGGCGCGTCGCGGGGCGTCGGCCGGGGCCTCGCCCGGGCGCTGGGCGAGGCGGGGGCCACGGTGATCGTCACGGCCCGCTCCAGCGAGACCGGCCCGCGCACCGAGATGCGCGCCGAGGCGATCGAGGACACGGCCCGCGCGGTCGACGCCGCCGGCGGCCGCGGTCACCACTACCTCTGCGACCACCGCTCCGAGCGGGCCACCGACGCGCTGGTTCACTGGGCGCTGCGCCGGTTCGGGCGCATCGACGTCGCGGCCTGCAGCGTGTGGAGCGGCAACGAGGGCTACGACGGCGAGCGCTACCCGGACGGGGCCGGCTGGGGCACGCCGTTCTGGCGCCGCTCGGCGGAGCCGTATCTCGGCCTCCTCGAGGCCGGGCCGCTGCCGGCCCTGCTGCTCGCCCGGGCGGTCGCCCCCGCCATGGTGGCGGCGCGGGCCGGGCTGCTGGCGCTCGTCTCCTTCGGGACCGAGGAGTACCTCGGCGACGTGTTCTACGATTCCGCCAAGGCCGCGACCAACCGGCTGACCCTGGCCTTCGCCCGGGAACTCGCGCCCCACGGCGTCACCGCCCTCGGCCTCTCGCCGGGCTTCGTCGCCACCGAGCGGGCGCGCGACCTCGGCCAGGAGCAACACGCCACCGAGAGCCCGCTCTACGCCGGCCGGGCGCTCGCGGCGCTCGCCGCCGACCCCGAGATCGCCGCCCGGGCGGGCGCCGTGCTGCATGCCGGCGACCTCGCGCGGATCTACGGCTTCACCGACGCCGACGGGACGCGGCCGGAGCGGTTCCGCGTCGGGCCGTGACAGGCCGCGACGGGCCGCGACGGTTCTGGTGGGACCTGTCGCCCGAATGGCGCAGCCCCGCGGCAAACGGGCCGGATCCGCCCCGGGACCCGCCGGCGGGGTTGATTCGCGCGGCTCGGACGCGCGTCCTGTCGGGATCGGCGGCTCCGATTGCTGCGGGAGCGAAAAACGGCCTTAATTCGCCCGCAGGTCAGCGGAGCGATCCTGTGCCCGCCCCGATCTCCGGTCGGGCCGGGAGTGCGTGTGAACGAGGGAAACTGGCATGTCGGAAGCGAACACGGCCCCGCGCGTGCTGATGGTGTTCCCGAAGTTCTACGAAAACTCGATGTGGAACTTCAAAGAGGCCATGGAGCTGCAGGGCGCCCGCGCGCCCGCGCCGCCGCTGGGCCTCATCACGCTCGCCGCGATGCTGCCGCCGGCCTGGCAGGTGACGCTGGTCAACCGCAACTGCGAGGAACTGACGGACGCGCAGATCCAGGCGGCCGACCTCGTGATGACCGGCGGCATGCTGCCCCAGGAGCCGGACTGCCTCGTCGTCATCGACCGCTGCGTGGCGCTCGGAACCCCAGTCTGCGTCGGCGGCCCGGCCCCGACCTCGACGCCGGAGGTCTACGACAAGGCCGACTTCCTGGTGTTGGGCGAGGCCGAGGGCATCCTCGACAAGTTCGTGGCCGCCTGGGAGGCCGGCGAGCGCCGCGGCCGGCTCACGGCCGAGAAGTTCAAGGCCGACGTCACCAAGAGCCCGATCCCGCGCTTCGACCTGCTGACCTTCAGCCACTACCTCTACATCGGCGTCCAGTTCTCGCGCGGCTGCCCGTTCACCTGCGAGTTCTGCGACATCATCGAGCTTTACGGCCGCGCCCCGCGGACCAAGACCACGCCGCAGATGCTGGCCGAGCTCGACCGGCTCTACGGCCTCGGCTACCGCGGCCATGTCGACTTCGTCGACGACAACCTGATCGGCAACAAGAAGGCGATCAAGCTGTTCCTGCCGCACCTGATCCAGTGGCAGGAGAAGCACGGCTACCCGTTCAAGTTCTCCACCGAGGCCTCGCTGAACCTCGCGGACGACGACGAGCTGCTCGGGATGATGCGGGACGCGAACTTCTTCGCCCTGTTCACCGGGATCGAGACGCCCGACGAGGCGACGCTGATCCAGACCCAGAAGAAGCAGAACACCAAGCGGTCGATCGCCGACAGCGTGCACAAGCTCTACGAGCACGGCATGTTCGTCACGGCCGGCTTCATCGTCGGCTTCGACACCGAGAAGGACAGCATCAGCAAGGCGATGTCGCTGTGCATCGGCCAGACCGGCATCCCGATCGCCATGGTCGGCCTGCTGTTCGCGCTGCCGAACACGCAGCTCTCGCGCCGCCTGCGCAAGGAGGGCCGCCTCTACGAGAACTACGCGGCGACCACCGCCGACCAGGGCGACCAGTGCACGCAGGGCATCAACTTCGTGACCCTGCGGCCGCAGCGCGACGTGCTGGCCGACTACCGCGACGTCCTCCAGGAGATCTACGACCCGCCGAACTTCTTCGACCGGGTCCGGGTGGTCGCCCGGCGGGTGAAGCGGCCGAAATTCGCCGCCCAGAAGCTCAACTGGGGCCACATCGCCCACGATCTCTACTCGCTGCTGCGGGTGTGCTGGCGGATGACCGTGCGGCGTCCGGAACTCGCTAAGCACTTCTGGAGCGTGTTCCTGGAGACCGCCCGCCGCAACCCGGCCGCCCTGGAGGCCGTGGTCACCAACATGGTGATCTACCTCCACGTCTACCCGTTCTCGCGCTACGTCATCCGCGAGATCAACGGCCGGATCGCCGACCTCGATGCCGGCCGCTGGGTGCAGCCGCCGGTCCTGGCGCCCGAGGCGGAGACCTGCAAGGCGCCGCCGGTCGGCAAGGTGGTGGCCAAGGCCGAGGTCAAGCACCTCGCCGCTGTGGCCTGAGGGTTCCGGGGCCGCCGCGCTTGCGGGCTCGGCCGATCTCGCTAGCTGACCCGCCGCGAGGCCACGTCCTCCCCCCGCCGCGCGGGGCACAAGTCCGGGACGGCCCGGCCCTTTCGGGAGGGCCGCCGTGGCCTGGATCTATCTCGTCACCGCGGGCGTGCTGGAGGTCGTCTGGGCCTTCGCGATGAAGCAGTCGGAGGGCTTCACGCGCCTCTGGCCGACCGCCATCATGGCGTTGGCGATGGCCGGCAGCGTCGGCTTCCTGGCGCTGGCCATGCGCACGCTGCCCCTGGGCACCGCCTACACGATCTGGACCGGAATCGGCGCGGTCGGCGCCTTCCTGGTCGGCATCGCCGTGCTGGGGGAGCAGGCGAGCGCCAGCCGGATCCTCGCGGCCGGCCTGATCGGCTCCGGGCTCGTCCTGATGAAGCTGTCGAGCCCCGGCTGAGCCGCAGGCCGAGCCTCAGGCCGCCCGCACGGTGTGCAGGAAGGCGTCGATCTCCCGGCGCAACTCGGCGGCCTCCTCCGAGAGGCTCGACGCCGAGGCCAGCATCCGCGTGGCGGCCGTGCCCGTGTCGTCGGCCGCCCGCGCCACCGCGTCGATCGTCCCGGTGACCGCGCCGGTCCCGGACGCCGCCTCGGCCACGTTCCGGGCGATCTCCCGGGTCGCCGCGCCCTGCTGCTCGACTGCGGCCGCGATCGAGGTCGCCACCCCGTCGATCTCGCGGATGCGCGCCGTGATCCCGTCGATCGCGTCCACGGTCTGCCCGGTCGCGCCCTGGATGCGGCCGACCTGACCGGCGATCTCCTCGGTGGCCCGGGCGGTCTGGGCGGCGAGCTGCTTCACCTCGCTGGCGACCACCGCGAAGCCGCGCCCCGCATCGCCGGCGCGGGCCGCCTCGATCGTGGCGTTCAGCGCCAGCAGGTTCGTCTGGCCGGCGATGTCGGTGATGAGGCGCACGACGTCGCCGATCCGGCCCGCGGCATTGCTCAGCTCCTGCACGAGGCCGGCCGTGTCGCCGGCCTGGACCACCGCGCTCCGGGCGAGTTCGGCGGACCCGTCCACCTGGCGGCCGATCTCCTGCACCGAGGCGCCGAGTTCCTCGGCGGCCGCCGCGACCGTGCCGACATGCTGGGCGGCCTCCTGCGCGGCCCCCGCCACGGTGGCCGAGCGCTCGGCCGTGTGCGTGGCCGTGCCGCTCATCGCCTCGGCGTCGGCCCGCAGGCCGAGGGCGGCGTCCGCCACCCGGGCCAGCACGCCGCCGACCGCGGCCTCGAAGGACTCGGCCATGGCGTGGACCGCGCGCCGGCGCTGCGCCTCGGCGCCGGCGCGCGCCAGGGCGGTCTCCCGCTCCAGGGCGCGGGTGTGGATCAGGTTGTCCTTGAAGACCTGCACGGCCGCCGCCATCGCGCCGATCTCGTCGCGGCGCCCCGTATGCGGGACCGGCACGGTCTCGTCGCCCTCGGCGAGGCGGCCCATCGCGCCGGTCATGCGCTCGATGGGGCGCGCGATCCCGAACAGGGCGAACAGCATCGCGGCCGCCGCGACCGCGAGGCCCACCACGGTGGCGATCAGCGCGATCAGCTTGGCCCGCGTCGCCGCCTGCACGGTCTGGGTGACGTTGGCCTCGGTCTGGCCCCGCGCCGCCGCGATCGACTCGGTCAGGCTGGCCACCGCGGCGTCGTTCTGCGCCCCCGTCGCGGGATCGAGCACGAGCGCGAGGGCGCCCGGCTGGTCGCCCGCGATCATCAGCTCGACCACCTGCAGCTGGATGTTCTGGTAGGCGTTCCACGCGTTGGTGAAGCGCTCGTAGATCGCTCGGGCCTGCGGGCTCGTCAGGCGGTCCTGATAGGCCTGCCGGAGGCCGGACAGCTCGCCGAGGGCGTCGGTCAGGGCCGTCTGGTTCTTGTCCAGGGCCGCCGCGTCGGGCGAGGCCACCGCGAGGCGGTAGAGGCGCAGGCGCGCGTCCCGCACGGCCGTCCCGATGGCCTCGGCCTGGTTCTGCACGGGCAGGGCCTGCTGCGAGATGGCCGCGGCGTTCCGCTCGATCTCCGACAGGCTCACGACGCTGGCGATCCCCTGGCCCACGGCGGCGAGGGCGAGCAGGCCGATGGCACCGGCCAGGATCGTCTTGAGGGAGAGGCGCATGGGAGGTTCCGTCTATGCGGCCGCGCCGCGCCTTCAGGCCCCGCCATGCTCCCGCAGAGGTCTTAAGATTCTGTCGGCTCTATACCTGCGTTTGTTGTCAGAGCCACTTCTTCCACCGGAAGAAGAAGTAGGGGAATACCGCGGCCACGACCATCATGATCAGCGCCATCGGGTACCCGAAAGCGAAATCTAGTTCCGGTATGGACTTAAAATTCATGCCGTAGATCGACGCGATCAGGGTCGGCGGCATGAAGACGACCGCCATGACCGAGAACAGCTTGATGATGTTGTTCTGCTCCAGGTTGACGAGCCCCAAGGTCGCGTCGAGCAGGAATTGGATCTTCGTCGACAGGAAGGTGGCGTGCTCCTCGAGGGACTGAAGATCCCGCAGGGTCGAGCGCACGTCCTCGCGCAGGTCGCGCGGGGCCTTGTTGGTCCGGTAGGTCGCCGACAGCGAGAGCAGGATCCGCTCCATGGAGACGAGGCTCTCGCGCTGCTTGGAGATGAGATCGCCGTGCCGGCCCAGCGCCCGCAGCGTGTCCTGCAGCGCGGTGTTGCGGGCGGAGGGGTCCTCCTGCACTTCGAAGATCTTGCCCGACAGGCGGTCGATGCGCTCGCCCTGGAGCTGCAGCACGTCGGCGGCCCGGTCGATCACCGCCTCGATCAGCCCGGCCAGGATCGACTCGCCTGACGGGGTCGACGCGCCGCCGTTGCCCATCGAGCGCCCGGCGCGCTGCGTGTACATGCGGAAGGCCTGCGGCTCCTCGTGGCGCACGGTCACCAGCCGGTTGCCGCGCAGGATGAAGGTGATGCCGGCCAGCCCCGGCTCCTCGGCGTCGCTGACCTTCGAGAGCACCCGGCCGGTCATGTAGCGGGCGCCGTCCTCGACGTAGAGCAGCTCCGAGGGCTCGATGTCCTTCATCTCCTCGCGGGTCGGCACCTCGATGCCCGCGAACGACTCGACCTTCAGTTCCTCCTCGCGGCTCGGGCGGATCAGGTCGAGCCAGACCGTGTCCTCGGGGATCGTGTCCTGGAGATCGATGACGCGGCGCTCAAGCAGCGTGGCTCCGGCGCCGACGGCGGGCTGGTGGATGAAGATCACGTACGGGTCTCGGATGCGGATCGGTCACGGGACAGCGCGGGGCCGCAGCCCGCATCCGGCACCGCGACGGTCGATGCAAGCTGTGCCGCGGATGTGGCGCTGTTTTCTGACGCTTCCGTGACATCGCGATCCCCCACGGCGGGTGGCGGCCGCGGGGCGTCGTGCGCGCGTTCACGACGCGGCGGGTCGGAGGCCGGGAACCAAGTTCCGCCGCGTCCGGCTCCGACCCGATCTCAGTTGCAGCCGTCGCAGATGCTGCCCTCGATCTTGTCGGTCAGAGCGCGCTCGCGCCGCCGCTGCTCCGGAGTCGGCACCTCGCCGGGGCCGAGGGACGTGCCGGGCGGCTTGGTGACGCCGAGGCTGTTGGTGTTCGGCGCCGTGATGGTCGAGGCCGGGCCGCCGCCCGTTCCGGTCTGGTCGGGCGCCCGAGTCTGAGCCGCGAGCGGGGTAATGAGGGCGAGGCTCAGCGCGCCGAGCGTCGCGGTACCGAGGAATCCGCGGATCATGGAAGGTCTCCCGTCGCCGGGAGAACGGGAAACGTGGCCGCCGGTTGCGTGGCCTAGCGCCGCCGCGCGGGCTCGCGCCGGAACACCCCGACCATCTCGACATGGCCCGAATGGCGGAACTGGTCGACCGGCGTGACGGTCTCCAGCCGGTACCCGCCGGCAACCAGCGTCGCCGCGTCCCGCGCGAAGGTTCCGGCGTCGCAGGCGATGCCGATCACCACGGGCACGCGGGCGGCGGCAAGCTGGCGGGCCTGGGCCTCCGCGCCGGCCCGGGGCGGGTCGAACACCACCGCGTCGAAGGCGTCGAGCTCGGTGGGCAGCAGGGGCCGGCGGAACAGATCGCGGCGCTCGCTGCTGATCTTGCGCAGGCCCGCGGCGGCGCGCGCGGCCCGCTCAAGGCCCGCGAGGGCGGCGGTATCGGATTCGACGGCGTGGACCGCGACCGTCCGGGCGATCGCCAGCGTCAGCGGCCCGCAGCCCGCGAACAGGTCGGCGACGCGCCGGATGCGGGGGCCGAGGGCCGCCAGGGTCAGGTCGCAGAGCGTCGCCTGACCGGCCGCGGTCGCCTGAAGGAAGCCGCCGGGGGCCGGGTAGAGGCGCGTCGCCGCGGCGGGGCTGCCGGAGGTGCCGCCGACAGGGCCGTCCGCCGTGACCGAGACCGGCTCGGCCTCCATCAGGCGCTCGCCGTGCAGGGACAGCCGGGCGAGGCCGAGATCGCCGGCGATCCGCACCAGCGCGGCGCCGACGCCGGCGCTGATCGGTCCGTGACCGCGCAGGTCGACGTCCAGGCCCTGGTCGGTGGCCGTCACGGCGACGTCGAGAGGCTTGCGCCCGTGGCCCAGCGGGGCGGCGAGGCGGCGCGCGACCTCCGGGGCCGGGTGGAGCGCCGGCACGGTGATCGGGCAATGGTCGATCGGCACCAGCGCGTGGCTGCGGGCCGCCATCAGCCCGGCCTCGGCCCGTCCGCCGATCTCGCGCACGTGCAGCGTGAGGCGGCGGCGTCCCGCCCCGTGGGCGTCGATCGCCGGCCCGGGCGTCACGTCGAGGCGCGCCTGGGACAGGGCCTGGGCGACGAGGTCGCGCTTCCAGGCGAGCTCCGCTTCCCGCGCGAGGTGCTGGGTGCGGCAGCCGCCGCAGCGCATGTAGTAGGGGCAGAACGGCTCCACCCGGTCGGGCGAGGCCTGCGCGACGCCGAGCAGCGCGGCGCGGCGCGCCTCGCGGCGGATCTCCGCGCGCTCCCCGGGCAGCGTGTAGGGCACCGGGGTGCCGTCCTCGGCGATCCCGTCGCCGCGGGCGCCGAGCCCCCGGATCGTGACCGTCTCGCTATCCGCTGTCTCGCTCACGGCAACCTCGCACCGATCAGGAACTCGGCGTTGCCGTCGCCGCCCGGCACCGGCGAGTCGATCAGGCCCAGGATCGCGGCGCCGAGCCCCTCCAGAGTCCCGCGGACGGCCGCGCAGACCTCGGCGTGGACCGCCGGATCGCGCACGAGCCCGCCGCGGCCGACCCGGGCGCGGCCGGCCTCGAATTGCGGCTTGATCAGCGCGACGATCGCCGATCCCGGCCGTAGCAGGCCCGGGAGGACCGGCAGCACGAGGCGCAGGCCGATGAAGCTCACGTCCACGCTCGCCAGCTCGGGGGGCGGCACGAGGGCGTCCGCGCCGAGGTCGCGGATGTCGGTGCCCTCGCGGTTGGACACGCGCGGGTCCCCGGCGAGGCGCGGGTGGAGCTGCCCCCGGCCCACGTCGAGGGCGTGGACGTGGCGCGCGCCGCGGGCGAGCAGCACGTCGGTGAAGCCGCCCGTCGAGGCGCCGACGTCGAGGGCGACGCGGCCGGCCGGATCGACGCGAAACGCGTCCAGCGCGGCGGCGAGCTTGAGGCCGCCGCGGGACGCGTAGGGATGCTCGGGTTCCGCCTCGACCCGCGCGCCCGGGATGATCGGGTCAGAGGCGCGCGCGAGCGGGCGCCCGTCGACCCGCACGAGCCCGGCACGGATCGCCGCCTGGGCCCGGGCCCGGCTCTCGAAATGGCCGTGCGCCACGAGGTACAGGTCGGCGCGCCGCGGCGCAGGGTTCTCCGTGGGATCGTCCGCGGGGGCCGCGCGGTCCGGGCTGGTCCGGTCTCGGGTCATCGGGGCTTCGTGCGGTTCCGGCAGGTCTGCGGCGGAGGTTTCGGGCCGCCGCCCTGTCGAAGGCCGGCGCGCTCCCTAACTAGACCGGGCCGGAAAGGAGAGCCACCGCATGACCCGCACCCTGCCGCTGCTCGTATTGCTCGGGACCGCCGCCGCCGGCGGTGCCCTGGCACAGGAGCCTCCCAAGGAGGCGGCCAAACCGGCAGAGACCTACACCGCGCCGATCAAGAACGCGAAGGGCGACCCGATCGGCACGCTGGCGATCCGCGACGGGGCGAATGCCCTGGTCCTGCGCGTGACGATCCAGCCCGGCGGCCTGCCGCCCGGCTGGCACGGGATGCATTTCCACGCCGTGGGCGACTGCTCGGACCCGAAGTTCATGAACTCCAAGGCGCACGTGAACCACGACCAGAGCAAGCACGGGCTGCTCAACGCGGAGGGCCCCGACGAGGGCGACCTGCCGAACCTCTACGCGGCGCAGGACGGCTCGGCCAATGCCGAGGTCTCCAGCGAGACGCCGCTGAACGGCGAGGGCGGCCTGAAGGACGGGGACGGCGCGGCGCTGATCATCCACGCCAACGAGGACGACCACAACACCCAGCCGATCGGCGGCGCCGGCGACCGCGTCGCCTGCGGGGTGATCAAGTAGTCGTCGCGGGCGGGGACGGCACGGCCGGCGGGATCTGCCGCGGCCGGCCGTCCTCGTCGATGGCCACGAAGGTGAAGGTGGCCTGCGTGACCCGCTCGCGGACCTGGGTGCAGAACCGGCGCGCCCAGGCCTCGACCTCGATCTTCATCGAGGTCCGGCCGACATGCGACACCCGGGTGTAGACGCAGAGCACGTCGCCGACCCGGACCGGCCGGATGAAGGTCATCGATTCCAGCGCCACGGTGACCACCCGGCCCTGCGCCCGGTCGACGCCCGCGATGCCGCCGGCCTGGTCCATCTGCGACAGCACCCAGCCACCGAAGATGTCGCCGTTGGCGTTGGTGTCGGCCGGCATGGCGATGGTGCGCACCGTGAGGTCGCCCTTGGGCAGATCGACCTCAGCGGGCGGCGGCGCGCCTCCGGCCGGTGAGAGTGCGACGTGCTGCATGCCGTCCATCCGCCCCCCGCACGCCGTCAGGACATCACGCCGGCGAGCTTGAGCCCCGCCGCTAGCAGAACGGCGACCGCGCTCAGGATGCATTCGAGCGGGATGGATTGCCAGAGGTCCGGCGTCGCCGCCGCGGGCTCGGCGCGTTGCGCAATATCGTTCATCGGGCTTCCTCTCGGGCGCGCCGATCTGCCGTGGGCGGTCCCGTTCCCGGCACGATAAAGCAAGGCTCGCGGTCGCGCACCCCGAATCGGGGCGTGAAAAAGCCCGGCGGCTCGCTGGAGCCGCCGGGCCGGTCAGGTCGGAGAGCCGATCAGTAGTAGAACCGACGGCGCCAGTAGGGACGACGGTAGTAGGGCCGCGGGCCGTAGTAGAACCGGCGGCCGTAGTACGGGCGGCGCCAGTAGGGCCGCGGGCCGTAGAAGCGGCGACGGTAGTAGTACTGGGCCTTCTCGGCCACCGCCGGCGCGGCTTCGGCGGGCAGAACCAGCCCCGGGCCGATGGGCGCGGCGGACGCACCCTCCGGCGCCGCGGCCGCGAAGCCCAGCGCCAGCAGGGCCGCGAGCAGGAATTTCCTCAGCACGGTCTCGACTCCCTTTGTGTCATTACGTCCTGGTCGACGAACCGCGCAGGGCGACGGGCTCCGCTCGGTCCGAACCGCTGCAACGCGTGGGCGAGCGGAAGCGTTGCAGCTTAACCGCTGCGACGTTTCGGACAGGGTTGATCTTGGGTTGAGACGCGCGGGATCAGGCGATCTTCGTCGTCATGTCCTCAATGCGCGCCTCGGCGCTCTGGCGCACGAGCGCGATGCCGTGCTCGCAATCCTCGCGGCGGACATAGCCTTCGCCCGAATCGGCGATCACCTCGCCGTTGCGCGCCCGCAGGCGCCAGCGCCACTCGCCCTTGGCGTCCCGGTAGAGTTCGAACCGCATGTCGCAGGCCCCCGCTTCGTCCGTCCCTCAGATGGGGGCGCGCCCGCGCAAGGGAAGGCGGGGCGATGACGGCGCCGCGGGGCGGACGGGCCACCGAGCGGCGCGTGCGCGATCGGCCGCCGGGATTCGAGTTAGAATTTTTCTTCCTCTCATTGTACGCTCCGCCCACCGGGAGCCGGAACGCCTGAACAATAACGGGACGCCCGCGGCCGGTGAGGGAGAGAGCATGAACGAGATCGTCCAGCCCGAGGCCTACTCGGAGGTCTTCTACGGAGGCTGCCCGCACGATTGCCCCGACACGTGCTCGATGCTGTTCGAGGTGAAAGGCGGCGAGCTCCTGAGCGTGCGCGGCAACCCGGACCACCCGATGACCCGCGGCGGTCTCTGCGTGAAGCTGAAGGACTACGAGAAGCGCCACTACCACCCGGACCGGCTGCTCTACCCGATGAAGCGGATCGGCCCGAAGGGCTCGAAGCAGTTCGAGCGGATCACCTGGGACGAGGCGCTGGACACCATCGTCACCCGCTGGAAGGCGATCATCGACCAGTACGGGCCGCAAGCCATCGCGCCCTACAGCTACCTCGGCAACCAGGGCCTCGTGCACGGGCTGAACGGCGGCGACGCGTTCTTCAACCGCATGGGCGCCACCGTCACCGAGCGCACCTTCTGCGGCGAGGGCTCGTGCACCGCCTGGCTCCTCACCGTGGGCCCGACCGCGGGCCTCGACCCGGACAGCTACATCCACTCCAAGTACATCGTGATCTGGGCCTGCAACTCGATCAGCACGAACCTGCACCACTGGGCGATCGTGAAGGACGCCCAGAAGAAGGGCGCCAAGGTCGTCGTGATCGACGCCTACGCGTCCCGCACCGCCAAGGCCGCCGACTGGCACATCGCCCCGAAGCCCGGCACCGACGGCGCGCTCGCCATGGCGCTGATCAACTCGATCATCGAACAGGGCCTCGTCGACCAGGACTACGTCGACAACCACACGGTCGGCTTCGCGGAGCTGAAAGAGCGGGCCAGCACGCGCACGCCCGAATGGGCCGCGGCGATCACCGGCGTCTCCGCCGACGACATCCGGAAGCTCGCCCGCGAGATGGCGACCGAGCAGCCGGTGGGCATCCGCATCGGCGTGGCGCTGGAGCGGCACTACGGCGGCGGCCAGACCATCCGGGCGGTGACCTGCATCCCGGCGCTCACCGGCGCGTGGCGCCATGTCGGCGGCGGCATCACGCAGTTCGGCGTCTGGGAGCATCCCTACAAGTTCGACGTCATCTGCCGCCCGGACCTGATCCCGGAGGGCACCCGGGTCGTCTCGAACCTGCAGATCGGCCGAGCGCTCACCGGCGAGATGCAGCTCGACCCGCCGATCATGTCGATGATGTGCTGGAACTCGAACCCCGTGACGCAGGCGCCCGAGACCGACAAGATCGTCGAGGGGCTGATGCGCGAGGACCTGTTCATGGTCTCGGCCGAGCACTTCATCTCGGACACGGCCTCCTACGCCGACATCCTGCTGCCGGCCACGATGGGCGCCGAGATGGAGGACATGATCCTCTCCTGGGGGCACCTCTACCTGACCTACAACACCAAGTGCGCCGAGGCGCCGGGCGAGGCGATCCCCAACAACGAGATCTTCCGCCGGCTGGCCGCCCGGCTCGGCTTCGAGGAGGAGAACTTCAAGTGGAGCGACAGCGAGTGCCTTGAGCACTACGTCGACTGGTCATCGCCGGCCTGCGAGGGCATCGACCTCCAGTACATGCGCGAGCACGGCTTCGCCCGGCTCAAGGTCGGCACGCCGGACGACCGGGCGCCGCACCGGGAGGGGAACTTCCCGACACCGACCGGCAAGTGCATGCTCAAGGTGGAGGGCGCCACGAACTTCGTCGCCCCGCCGTTCCGGCAGATGTACGAGGGCTTCCAGCCCGGCGAGGCGCTCGACCCGCTGCCGGACTACCTGGGCCCGCGCGAGTCGCACACGAACGATCCCGAGCTCGCCAAGCGCTACCCGCTCAACATCGTCTCGCCCAAGAGCCACTACTTCCTGAACTCCTGCTACGCCAACATGGAGGACAAGCAGAAGGGCCAGGGCGAGCAGTTCGTGATGATCAGCCAAGCCGACGCCGACGCGCGCGGCATCCGGGACGGCGACCGGGTCCAGGTCGCCAACGACCGCGGCGCCTTCAAGGGCGTGGCCCGCATCACCGAGGACGTGAAGGCCGGGATCGTGGTGGCGACGCTGGGCTACTGGCGCCAGCTCAACGAGGGCACGGTGAACAGCATCTCGTCCGGCGCCTTCACCGACATGGGCCACGCGCCCTCGTTCTCCGACAACCTCGTCGAGGTCTCACGGGCGAACTGAACGGCCCCGCGCGGCGATCCGCTCCCGATCGCCGCGCCGGGTTCAAACGGAGGGTCGAGCCGCCATCCGGTTGCGGTGTCGCCGCTCGGCCGGCGCGGTCACCGGACACGAAGCCGCCCGGGACGGACCCGTCCCGGGC